>CAMWMM010000124.1 GCA_947175285.1 uncultured Lachnospiraceae bacterium | reverse complement strand
CATACCATAATATTTTGTTTTCTTCTACATGATATTTTTCTATCAATTCACTTTTCACGGGTTCTGCCAATTCTACATTCTTTAACGCTAGTAAAATATAATCGTACTCTCTCTTCACTACCTCTTCCGGTGCAAAAACGGCCATTTCCTGTTTCTGATAATATAAATATTTTTTATCTACCCAGCATACTACTTCATACAGTTTTTCCATTTTTATTTTTTTATAATAAGATTTACCTACTACACCGGCCCCATAAATAATAAGTTTTGAACCCATAATCAGTTCTCTCTGTGGGAACCAATATCTGGGAATCAAAAACGCTTTCTCAAGTCCAAAAAATTTTTCCATTCCAAGCAAGCATAATACAATTGTATGGTAATCCAGCTGCTCTTTTAAAAATTCTCTATATTTATTTTTTTCAAAATTTTTCTCTATAAATAGTATTACATCATTTATTTCCCTATAATAATACCTGTTTCTGCTTCTTGACATGGTTCCTTCCCGAACCATATAGTGATAATACGCATTGTGTGAAATTGTAATTTTATCTGCCAAAGCCAGACAACTATATATAAATGCTGCATCCTCCCCCACACGGATTTCATCGCTCATTTCCAGATAGATTTCACGCATAATATTACTTTTTACCAGTTTGCACCAAATTGGTACATTCATGCCGCGCCGCATACCATTCCGTACCATATGTCGGTACAAATAGAGCTTTTCTTCTTCAGTATTATAATTTCCTTCAGGAAGCGTATCAGTCTGCTTAATGGTATATTCTAATGTTTCCTCGTAATATCCAGATGTAACGATATCAGAATCGTTTTGCTCTGCTGCTGCCAAAAGCTGTTCTACCATATCCTTTTCAATCCAATCATCACTGTCCACATTTAAAATATATTTTCCCCTTGCCTGTCTCAATCCCGCTTTCCGGGCCGTGACCAATCCTCCATTATTTTTATGCATCACAATAATACGCTTATCTGATTCCGCCAGTTCATCACATAATAAAGCAGAACCGTCTTGGGAGCCATCATCTACAAGAATAAGCTCAATATTTTCATATGTTTGTTTTATAATGCTATCAACACACTTATGCAAGTATTCTTTTGCATTGTAAATCGGTACGACAATACTAACCAACGTGTTCACGAAACTTCTCCTTTTACCTCAAAATAATTGTGCCCCCTATCATGATTCAAGCACATCCATATCCGTCCTCGTTAATGCTCCTATTACTGTTTTAAATACCTCAGCGTAGTTTTCGGACAAAGTTTTGCAATCATCTCCCAATCCTCTTCTTGCAAAGCTTTCCTTACGGATGTTGCACTAATAACATCCAAGCCTTCTTGCATCCTTGGAATTTCCACCACATCCACTCCATATTCTGGCAGGATACGCTTCATAGTCTTGTTATACTCTCTCGTTACTTTATCAAAAGGCTCCTCACCCACAAAACGGTATTTAATACCCAACTCTGCCGCCACCACTTCCCCAAAAATACGAAGGTCATAATCCATACTTTCCACTACTTCGACCTGGTTTTTTTCAAAATATTGGGCAAAGGTATCTTTGGATAAAATATATTTACCTGAAGGAACAACCCGGACATCAGCCAGCCCCGCCACCCCTGCTTCCGCCATTTTTATTCTATCTGTAAATTTAAAATAGGACTTATCTTCCTCAACAACAAATACATACAGCTTGTCCACTTTCATAAGCGCTTGTTCGATCAGATAGCGATGGCCCCTGGTAAAAGGATTGCAGTTCATAACGATTGAACCGACTTTAACATCACTTTCATTTTTATATAATTCATACTGTTCAAAATAATCCACAAAATATTTCCTGATACCCAAATTAATGTAATAATCCTGGATTCTTTCCGGCTTTCCTGAGTTTTTGGGTTGTTCCAGTAAACCAGTTGTATAAATGTCTTTATAAATTCGCTCTGCTAATCTTTGATTCACAATATAATTACAATGCGCTATGTCATCTACAATATATCTAGATAATGATGGAATCTTCATAAATTCCTCTGATAGATCGGCTAAATTAACAGTTCCTTCAATATTTAATATCTCTTTATTATCCTGCACAATTATTACAACAATGTCATCCTCCGACAATTCCTCTGCAAAAAGCGATCCATACCAGCAGTCCATGTTTTTAGCATCATATTGGCCCTTATTTAAAACTTTCCATTCCATATAACCATTTTCCAATAAACAATCCTGCAAATAAGACTCTATTGTATGTTCACTCTTGCAAAAAGCTCCAAATACAATACACGGTCCAAAAAATAGTATTCTTCTATCAGCTTCTGGTGGATTATTCTCAGTAATACGACAGCCCTCCGCATAGCGAAAACATTTATATTCCATATCTGAAATCTTCATGATTCCATTTATTATCGAAATTTCAAATTTCCCGCTTTCTGTTCGCATAATATCACATAATCCTTCTTCATATTCTTCTTGAAAGAATTCTTTTTCTACAATTGAAAGGCACTGCCACGAGTCATAAGATTCTATTTTTTTCATTTCTTTCATTTTTTTAACTCGCTCATAGTCTTTCCCTTCCATTTGTCCTATTATATCCGTGCTTGAATACGTATACATCAAAACTTTTGCTTTTGTTTCATTAACAAACCGCTGCATTTCCATTTTCGACATCTGCCATATGTCCATTCTTGCTTTTTTTAACGACCTTCTCTGCCTATTTCTCTGAGAGTTTTCTTTATACTTTCTTATGACCCCTATAAATCTATCTTCCATAACAACAGGTATCTCGTTAACCGTTGACACCCGTTTAAAAAAGTCATCCGCCGCCTCATAATCAAAAACCGTAATGAATGTATAATTTCTGTTTACTATTAATTCTTTCCTGCCGTTTGCATAAAAACGCTCCAAATCTCCAATGGAAAGTACGCCTTCCAGCCCCTCCCACCTCGTTACTAAAATGTACAGTACCTCGTTTTCATGACTCATAAAATGCTGATATGCCATTTTAGGTAAATCCTGAATATCAGACATACGATATACTGATGTCATGTCCTTCACAGGAATGAAATTATAGTCTTTCCCCTCTGTATTCATCTTCCGTACCCATTCTTCAATCTCTCGATAATAATCTTCCTGTCTTTTCTATACCCCTTATATGATTTGAAAAAACTCACTTTGAAACATAATTATCTTTCTGTAACCTTTTTCACATAATATATCAAATATTTCTTTCTGGGTTTTATCCGCCGTCCCTATTAGTACCGGCGTATTCTTTTTATCTTCAAATTCATCCACTGTTACTATCGGAATATTCTCAAAGAAGTTTTCCTCACCTTTTTCTGTAACAATCATACTTAGTATACGTCCCTCGCATTTAATTATACGCAATGCATTTAATATCCTTAACGCATAATTTCCTATTCCATAAATGGCAAAGTATCTTCCCTCTTGTACCTCCTGCATAAAACAGCGAAAATTATATTCTACCAGTTGATTGCCCAGTTCTCTCAAAGCTGCTTTTCTTTGCAATGCTTTTCCTGCACAAACATAAACCACATCAGCAAGGTCATGTTCCAACTGTCGGCTGATTTCTGAAATAAATTTTATGTAATTTTCATAAGAGAGATTATCATGCTGAAGCATACGGAAAAAAATGTTTACCAAAAGTTCAAAATTTTTCATTTCTGAGGCAAAAAAAATTATATGCTTTTTCAAAAATATTGGTAGTGCCTGAATGAAAAGATCATACTTATTTGAAATACCATTCTCAAAAAATTGCTCTTTTACTAATATCTCATTAACAATAACGACTTTATAACTCTGCACTATCCGAATTACCAGATCATAATCCTGCCATCGCAGAAGTCTCTCGTCAAATCCCCCAATTTCAAGAAAGCATTTTCGTGTCATCAAAATTGTTGGCGTAGCAATTAAATTTCTCTTTTTCAGTATTTCTTTACATTTTTCTTCTTTATAGCATAATTCATATTCTTTTTCCGGGTTACAATAAGTATCGCTTCCATCATCTATCTCTAAAAGGCAATAAACCAGTCCTGCTTCCGGGCTTTTCTCTAATCTTTTCATCTGTTTTTGCAACTTGTCGGGAAGCCAGATTGTTCCACTATCCTGAAAGGCAAGATACTCCCCTTGGCTTTCACTCACTCCAAGATTTCTGCAATAACTTGCCCCTCTATGTTCTTTTTGCACAATACACCTGACTCTTTTGTCCTTCACTTTTGCCAGCATTTCTACAGAACGGTCTGTGGATGCATCGTCAATAATCAGAACCTCTATATTCTTATAACTTTGATTCAATACACTCTGAACCGTCTCACAGATAGCCATTTCCCTGTTATAATTTGGTATAATTACTGATATCATGGGTTCTTTTTCCATTATTCGTTATAACTTGAGAAAATATTATGTCCCTGTTCCACTGTTTTCTCAAGAACCTCCTCATTTTCTATATCGTATAATAAGAATATGCGCATGCTGTTGTATCATACTTGATTTCTTTATCATATAACGGATGCTGATAGCGAAAACATCTCTTTTCTCTTGTGCGCAAATCTTCTGGGATAATCTTCATGTTTGTATTCCTCTGATTAAACTCTAAAATAGCCCTATGCTCTCCCCTGGATTCAGTCTCAAAACTCATATCATCAAAATAAATATTCATACGTGGCAAAAAATTGTTATCATCTGACTCCAGAAAAGATAATATCGCTGCTGTTCCAGCATACTGGTCTACATCCACAAATATAACTCCAATTGGTGCCGGATGAAAAACTTCAATAAAATCTTTTAATGTTTCTTCAATATCTCCTATTATCAGTTTCGCCGACCTAAGCCTTTTATTCAGTTTTTCAATGTTCATATAATCGAACAATCCACCATACCATAAATATGGCATCTCTTTCTGAATATAATTCTCTTTTATTGCAGGCAGTCCAGCGGCATTGTCAAATCCATAAACTTCAATTTTTAGATCAAATAACCTGGATATCTCCCTTGCATAAAATTCCGCCGCCACAAGACCATTTCCACCCGCAACACCAAATTCAATTATACTGAATTCTTTTATTCCTATTTGCTGTGCCGCTTCTGCCATTTTCCAAATATTTCTTGCATAGACCATTCGCTCCAAATCACCAGCCCGATATGCATTTTTGAAAAAAGCACGTCTTCTTGAAAACATATCAATAATATTATTTTCATAATCTATCACCGGCACAAAATTAATACTTTTTTCTGCGAAGATATTTCTACCCTCAGCATAAAAATCTTCCCCTTCTTTACATATTATTTTCACTCCGTTGCAATTACAAATGTCTTTAACATACCCCCCCCCGCATTGTCTAAAAAGGTTTTCTTAATCTCCTGTGAACCCACAACGCCTTTAAATTTATTATCAGAATCAACTACCAACAATAATGCCTCCTTATTTCTTTGATACTGCCAACATGCTTTATATACACTCTCGTTTTCATTGATCACAAAATCTTCCAAATACTCTTTATACATTTTTTATTTCCCTTACCATTTTATGTTCTCCCAAAGTCTAGGATTCTCTATTATCATTTTTCCACTCTATCACGCCAATCCCCATCCATTTTGCATTATGACTTGAAAAAATTATATGTTCCTGCTCCTTTGTTTTCTCAAGAACCTCCTCCCACATACGTACCGTCCCACCATCAGGCTTATCATACTCATGACAATAGATATCATGAAACACGGTAAGCTTGTTGGCATATTGCCCACAGTTTAAATAATCCCTATATGATGCTGTATATGAATGATCCGCATCAATAAACACAAAATCGAACTTACATTTTTTATAATCATCAGATGTACTTGGTATTCGTTTATCCAGCCATGGTAATATCTCTTTAAATCTGTCATATTCTTTGAGATTATCTTTAATATCTACCAATACATACTGCAAATCCGGATTTTTTCTTGCTAGCAAGGCGCACATCAGATAAGAACTTCTTCCTCTGAACACACCTATCTCTATCGCCGTCTCAATTGTCAATCCACTGATATAATTGCAAAATTCCGTAAATTCTTCTATCGTCTGACATACACCCAGCGCAGACCAGAAAATATCGTTATGATTACATCCTACATTTTGCTCAAAAGGAAACACTCCATACTCTGCAATTTTCCGGTACATCCACTCATAATTTTTTATCTCGTTATCAGATGCTCTCAGAATTTCCTTGATAACCCCTACTTGCCTGTCTGTTATAAGGGAATAATCCTTTTCCAGATAATGAGTAAGACTTTCGACTTTTCCTTCATCTATCCTCATCTTCCTAATATCTTCTCTGATACTGTCATAGGCCTTGTCCGCTGCAACCAGTATTTTATCCCAGTTATAATTCCCAATCTCCTGTTTATCGATTACCCTGTATCCATCCACAACGCTGCCTTTTTTACCTTGGTCTACAAGCGCTATTATATTTACGCCGTCTTGAAGCATTCGCCTGATTTCAAACAGATTTTGATGAAATACCGAACCCGCTCCCCATATAATTATTTGTTCCATTGTTTTTACCTTGTTCATTCTTTCACCTTTGCATATAAATCCCAGTGGGAAGTTTAAATATTTTAATCTAACACATACATTTTCCGCCAGTCTGTCTGCTCCGTAAATTCAGGCTGTTCCGCCTTATAGAGAATGCAGTTTTCTAACACAAGCACATCCATATCTGTCCTCATAAAACATTCATAGGCATTCTTCGGGGTACAAACAATAGGTTCACCCCTGACATTAAACGAAGTGTTTACAATTACACTACAACCAGTCAACTTTTTGAATTCAGAAATGACGTGGTAATAATACGAATTTGTTTCTTCCGTTACCGTCTGAATACGGGCACTATAGTCCACATGTGTTACCGCCGGAATATCAGAGCGCTTCTGCTTTACAATTTCCAGCATATTGCCGTTATATTTATCCAAATCCTCCTGCACATGCACTGCATCCCTGCGTTCTTTATTCACATTTTCAACCAGAAGCATGTACGGGCTTTCTTCCTCCAGTTCAAAATAATCTGACACGTCCTCCTTCAGCACAGAGGGGGCAAAAGGTCTGAAAGATTCCCTGTATTTAATTTTCTGATTCAACTTTACCTGCATGGTATCCGAACGGGCATCAGCGATAATGCTCCTATTTCCCAGCGCCCTCGGTCCAAATTCCATGCGTCCATGAAAAAGTCCGATTACCTTCTCTGCCGCAAGTAGCTCTGCAATCTTTTCATATATATCATCGGCATATACATGATATGGATAGCCACCCTCCTTCAGGTATCTTTCAATCTCTTCCATAGAATATCCAGGTCCTAAATAACTCCCCTTCTGAAAATCCTTTGATTGATCTCCACATACTCTGTCTGCCGCTGAATCAAACTGATATGCTGCAAACAACGCACAGCCAAGACTTCCTCCCGCATCCCCTGCTGCGGGCTGAATCCATATATTTTTAAATATCCCACTGTTTTTTATCTTTCCATTTGCCACGCAATTTAAAGCTACACCACCTGCCAATACGAGGTTATCAATATCTTCTCCAAATTGCTCCTTTGCATGACGCACTAATTTTAAAATAATTCCCTCAACAACTTTCTGTGCAGAAGCAGCAATATCCATTTCTCTTTTTGTAATTTCCGATTCCGGCTCTCTTCGCGGACCGCCAAATAACTCGGCAAACTTTTCATTTGTCATTGCCCTGCCATACTGATAATCAAAATATTCCATATTCAGGGCAAAAGAACCATCTTCCTTCACATCTATGAGTTTCTCTTTGATGAGTTCTTCGTATACAGGCTCCCCATAAGGTGCAAGCCCCATAAACTTGTAATCTCCCGAATTAACCTTAAACCCACAAAAATAAGTAAATGCACTATATAAAAGACCCAACGAATGAGGAAAACGCAATTCTTCTTTTATGGTTATATCTTTCTTATCTCCTACGCTGATTGTCGTCGTCGCCCATTCTCCCACCCCATCAAGGGTAAGAATAACCGCCTTTTCATACGGCGACGGATAAAATGCTGAAGCAGCATGGGAAATATGATGTTCACACACGTAGAATTTCCGGTTTTTATTCTTACCCAATGTTTTGTCAGTAATTTTATGAATCCATAATTTTTCTCCAAACAAAGACTCATATCCTCTGTTAATAACCTCCCCGGAGTCCTGCCCTACTGCCAAACTATTTTTTAAATGCCTATCGAGCGTAAGAATGGGGTTATCATAAAAAACAACTATTTCAACTTCCTCCTTCCCAATATTCCCTTCTCTTAGGCAATATTCTATCGCATTGACGGGAAAAGATAAGTCATGCTTAATCCTGGTAAACCGCTCTTCTTGTGCAGCAGCAATAATTTCTCCGTCTACTACCAAACTTGCCGCTGAATCATGGTACAATGCCGAAATACCTAATATATTCATTTTTATCAGTTCTCCTCATATTTTAATACATAATTTTATCGGAATACACCACAGGTCTGATGTCGAACCTTTTAAAGTCATAATTTTATATTAATCTACCATGTATCGCACCATTTTCTAAAAATTATAGATGAATTCCGGCAGAATATCTTTCGTCTCGTCTGTATAATTCTTTTCCATCCCTCTATGAACTTCTTCAGAAGGCTTATTTTTCAATGTAGCTACCCCTACAGCCTTTCTAATTTGTCCCATGCATTTTTCGTCTTGCCACATGCAGTCCAGCTCTTGAAATAGTTCCAGCAATGTTTCAAATCCATATTCTCTTATATATGATTTTTCCTGACGTTTAATAAAATAACTTTCCTTTTCTTTTTCAATTTCAGGAAACTTATAAGTAGAGTTGTTGTTTTCTGCCCATTCGCGTAACATGTGCTTTTCTTTTTCATTTCTGTTCATCTATCTATACCCCTTATATTATCTGAATAAACTCATTTCTCAAACATGCTCTCATCAATTACAATTTTTCAATTTATTTTTAATTATTTCATAAATATACTCTGCGATTATCTTATTTCCTTTTCATATACATGACAGTCATCCATATATACATCCGATTCTGCATCAAAAATATGAGACAAATCATAAATCGGCTCATCAGAATCCACTGCTTTCTTTATTCTGTTTCGAAATTCATTTGCCCAATCATAACAATTATGAATTCTCCAAGTAGACCACATTATCCCATTTTCTTCCTTTGTCCCACCTAATTTAGAATATAAGACTGGTTGAAGAATCCCATAAAAGTTTCCCTTCACTTTGACATATTGCTTTCATTCTTCTGATATTGTTTAACCAAATATCAAATTTATCAATATTCGGTCTTATAAGTCCTTTCGACTCCGCAATTATTAACTTACTCACTAATATCACTCATTTTCAGCTTAGCCTATGCACCCTAAAACCATCAGTCCTGCCACACGTGCGTATCTCTCCATTCTACCACACCAATTCCCATCCATTTTCTGTTATGGCTTGAAAAAATTCTGTGTCCCTCTTCCTTTGTTTTCTCAAGAACCTCCTCCCACATACGAACCGTCCCACCATCAGGCTTATCATACTCATAACAATAGATATCATGAAACACGGTAAGCTTGTTTGCATATTACCCACAGTATAAACAATCCCTATATGATGCTGTATATGAATGATTCGCATCAATAAACGCAAGGCCAAACTTATGTTCTCTGTGATTTTCAGATGTACTTGGTATTCGTTTGTCCAGCCATGGTAATATCTCTTTAAACCTGTCATATTCTTTGAGATTGTCTTTGATATCTACCAATATATACTGCAAATCCGGATTTTTTCTTACAAGTAAGGTGCACATCAGATAAGAACTTCTTCCTCTGAACACACCTGTCTCTATTGCCGTCTCAATTGTTAATCCACTGATATAATTGCAAAATTGCGTAAATTCTTCTATTGTCTGACATACACCCAGCGCGAACCAGAAAATGTCGTTATGATTACATCCTACATTTTGCTCAAAAGGAAACACTCCATACTCTGCAATTTTCTGGTACATCCACTCATAATTTTTTACCTCGTCATCAGATGCTCTCAGAATTTCCTTGATGCCCCCTACTTGCCCGTCTGTTATAAGGGAATACTCCTTTTCCAGATAGTGAGTAAGACTTTCGACTTTTCCTTCATCTATCCCCATTTTCCTAATATCTTCCCTGATACTGCCATAAGCTTTGTCCGCAGCAACTAGTACAGCATTGCCTAAATAACGGTGAAAAACAGTGCTTGATATTTGTGTCAGGACAAGGCGGTGGAAGGAGGCAATGCGGTGGCATTGTTGACTGACGACAACGCGGTACTGGCGCAAATAGCAGGTGCTGTATTC
>CAMWMM010000123.1 GCA_947175285.1 uncultured Lachnospiraceae bacterium | reverse complement strand
TATACCGGAAACTAAAACAACGCATAAAATAATCTTTTCGCTGTTCTTTTGAATAGGTTAAAAATACGATAAACAATGCTGTAACAGACGGTGCACCACCGCCAAAATAAAATAAGAATGTTCCTAACGGGGTTCCCTCTATTCCCATAAGAACAGGCGCAAATCCAAATCCCCATGTCCATGCAAGTGTGATAATAAAAAACAAAACTAATTGCTTTCCGTCATTAGATTTTATCATTGTTTTCCCGTCTCCTTTCCAGTTGTGCATTTATATAGTCAATATCCCTTTTAGCAACTGCCATATCAAGAAAGTAAACCGGAACATATACGATTGCCACATACACAAACGCCATCCACCAATTTGATTTAAAAAACCACTCGACAAAATATCCGTATAAGAAAACAAAAACAGAAACAGAAAAATATTCAATCATCATATTTACAAAAAAATAAGTACATATAACCTGCTTTACCAAATGCTGAATGACAGTAACAAAAAAGGACAAAATAAAAATCTCAAACACAAGCATTATCTCCGGTTTCATTCCAACCAACAAAAATGAAAGGAAAAATACCACTAAAATTATGATTGCTGCGAATATAAATGCTTTTTTCAGAATTTCTTTTAACACCATACAGCCTCCTTTAAAATATTCTTAATACTTTTCAAATAAGTCCTTGCAACAATCAGCTTTTCACCATTGAGCAATGTTGCTTCAAGCTGGCTGTTCATCAACTGCCTTATGCTATGAAGCATATCCACGTTCACCAAACAGGACTTACTGATTCTTATAATCCCTGCCTCTCTTAACATTTCCTCCAATTCGTATAATTTTTTATCCGTCATATAGACTTCATCTTTCGTGTATAAAAAAGTTTTTCTTTCCACTGATTCCACATAATATATATCCGATATATGCACTTGAAAAACTTTTCCTTTGCTATTACCACTGACCACAAAATCAAGAGATTCAATTTTTTTAATCAGTTTTTTGGTTTTAGCATCTAATATGGGATATTCAATAGTTATGGTTAATGGTTTACCGTCTATTTGTCTTGTCTTTATCTCCATTGTCTTCCCTCCATATGGTATCTTAACAGAAAAAGAAATAAATAAAAGGGTTGTGAACATGAACTACAAATATGGTAACATCAATTACAAGTTATTATTAGACTTTTGGTATTTGCGTTCAGACATGAGTATTTGCATAGGGCATATAATCTCTCTCTAAACAAAACAAGCAGCTATCCTTTTCTTAAAAGGACGCTGCTGTCTTATTTTCTTTTTGGGCTTCTATTGTAGTTGTGTTATTTTAAGGTACTTTCATAATGGTATAGCAAATGCTATATTAAGCTGTAAATCCATTGATTCCATAAGTTTTTCGAAACTTTTCAAGATATTGACATGACGCAAAAAGTATCTTAATCATATTAATTTCCTTTCTGAAATGCTCTGATTTGCTTATGCTTGATACGATTTGCAAGGTTTACTTTTTCCGTGATTATGAAAAAAATAACAGAAATAACAAACCAAGTTAAATTGATGCTGCCAAAAGTAGTAAAAACGTAGTAGGAATCGGGAAGTTATACTACTGCAACTATTTAGATATATGCGAATAAGCTAAATCTATTATCAAATGCGTAAATAACGACTCTCTTATGATAAACTGAAGTTTACAATTAAATGCCGCTTTCCCATTATAATTCACTTTTTTCAACCAATTCATCAAAAATAGCTTCTTGTATTACCTGAACACACTCCTCTGGATTTTTCTTGATATCTTTTCCCCAAAAACGTATAACTTTCCACCCAAGATACTGAAGTTCTTTCTCCACTTCAATATCTCTAGCTATGTTTCTTTCAATTTTCTTTATCCAAAATTCTCCTTTATTTGAACGACTTAACCGAGCCTTCAAAGCCTCCCAGTCTTTACCATGAAAAAATTCGCTATCACAAAAAACTGCTATTTTGTATCGCACCAATACAATATCCGGCTTACCAGGAAGTTTTTTATAATTTTTTCGATATCTATATCCCTCTCTCCATAAAGCTTTCCTTAATATCAGCTCAATTGAAGTGTCCTTTGATTTGATACTCTGCATATTTTTGCGCCGCTGTTCTTTTGTTAGAACGTCCATATTACCACCACATTTCTGATTTTAACACTCGTTATCCACCTATTTATTTGCCTTATATTTCAATACTTCACTAAATTGTTTTTAAGCACAACTAGAAGATATTTACTTTTCTACATACTTATTCATAAATACAGTAAACTCTTGAATCATTTCTTCTGTTTCTGCCCCAATCCATTGACCATAGGATTCTTCTTGAGGGTGTCTGTATCCAGCTCCATTATGTACTTCATCAAGTTTCTGCAGAAAATTATCTGCCAACTTAATATTGCTTAAAACAGCTTTCAATGTAAAAAATGCTTCATTGTAAATTCTGCTCAATCGGTCTTTTTCACCTACAATCGTATCTCGTTCTGTACTAACTCTCATTATCTCAACCGAATCATCTAAATTAACAACTGCAGAAAGTTTACTATCAACAATTTTCAATTCTTGCTCAATTTGAATTAATTCTGTTTTTACATTATTATTTGCAAACTGCTGCCTATCACGTTTATCATTTTTTCTTTTTCCGCAGCAATTTCGGCTTGATGTCTTTTGTAGTCCTCCTCTATTCTCTGATCAGTTTCCCTTTGTATCTGAAAATATATTCCTGATTTTCTTACTTAATACCAAATACTGACTTAACTACTGCTGTTAATCTCTGACAAGTTCTATCTTCATCATATAGCTCAAATATAAATGGCATACGAACAAAATGAACATTTATGTCGCCACTCGGACTCTCACTAACAGCTATTGGAAAATCATCTTCTTTTTCTTCATAACGATACATAGGATACAGCAAGTACACATCCACAATATCTCGTTTCCTTGCATATTCTAATACTTGATAAAGGTCTCCCTGTTTTGCTTCATTACTAATGGTTTCCTTATAATCCGGATTATTCTCAAACCTGCTCATTTCTTTGTACTTCGTATCAAGCACAAAAACTGTATCGTTTAATTCCACAAGAATATCATGGCGCATCGTAAATGCTGCACCACTTACCTCTCCTTTGTATATGATTTTCTCCACGAGACTCATACTGCTTTCCTGCAAATGCACTTTTCCACCGACCTCACAAAGAACCTCCTTCATAAAGCCTCCTATGAAACCTTCAAATAATATATCTGTTGGAAACAAAAAACAAAATGATTCATTGGTATCAACAGAATAATTTGACAATTTATTCAACAAAAACATCTTACTCATACTGATAATAACTCCATAATGCCTGTGCATCTTGCTTAAACGGATATTATCACAATCATTAGGTGTACAAGGCACATCTGATATCTCATTGAGTCTTGTAAGAATAGTTCTTAATATCTTCTGATTTTTCTTCGATGTGATATTCATCAATTGCTTACAGGTATGCTTGATAATCCTATTTACCTTATTATCAAACTCAAAATTAGAATATGTACATTGGAATTTATCAGCCTGTCCACTTGGAATTTTTCTTATCATATAATCTTTAAGGTCAAACTTACCCTTTATACTTGTACAATCCTCTGCTTCTTCTACATACTGATAATACAAACCTCTTTCCAATGCACTACGCACATAGCCAATGTATAAAGTAACAAAAAGTTCCTTTAAATCTTCTGAGTCATTCAACTCACTAGATATGCTGATGAACGGGTAATCCAATTTATTACAGTATTCAATCCACCTTACCAGATTATACAACATATGTTTCTGTGATAATTCATCTGTGTCGTGGTCTTCTTTCTCTGTACTAAAAACCCTTGGATAAATGTTTAGCTGTTCCCCCTTAAAAACAATTGTACCTATGTACTTCTTTGTTCTTACACCACCAGAACCAATAAAATCCAAAAATTGCTGTTTACTTTTAACTTCGCCATCTTCATAGAAAACGGAACGTTGCTCCCAGTTCTGTTGCAAAAATTCAGCTAGTTCATCTAGTGCAGATTGTGATTGCCAAGAACTTGGTAATTTAGCATTTGCTATCTTACTATACTCAAACCTGTTCAATACCATACTACACGTCCTTTACTCTTAATCTTCCAACCTTCTCATCAACAATTTCTACTTTAGCTTCTGCCTTCTTAATAGCCTCTGCCAAAAGTGAGGCTATCTTCTTGCGATTGTCATAGAAATACTCATATAACAACGGAATAATGTTATTATTAAGAATATTGCATAAATCCTTTTCGGTCTTATTCATAAAATATGAATGACCAACTAAAAGGTCTGTGCTGTCTAATTCCTCTACAAGACTAAGGTTTATGGTTTCAATAATAATCTTTAGCACAGGGTCAGCAACAAGACTTGAATCTGGCTTCTGCTCTATAAAATCAAATCTTCTGCGCAATGCGGCATCGATTAATGAAATCGATTTATCTGCTGAATTCATGGTACCAACAATATACAGATTATTGGGAACTGCGAATGGATCGCCAGACTGTAATGTTGCACTTGTTTCGTTCAACTCTCCCCAACGCTTATCTTCTTCAATAAGTGTAATCAGTTCTCCAAATACCTTTGAAATATTTGCACGGTTAATTTCATCGATAATAATGATATAATTCTTGCCCTCTGTATCATTAAGAGCGGTATCTGCAATAGTTTTAAACACACCATCTACTGTCTTAAATGCCATTGTTTCGCTATCCTTGTCTGGACGGAGTCCTTGGATAAACTCCTCATATCCGTAATTCTGATGGAATGTTGTAAATACAATCTGTCCAGTCCTAACCAAATCTTTATAACGTGCAACATTATCTTTTCGATTTTTGTTGTTTTCTCTAAATTCCTCTACAGGAACATTTTCAACAATAGCAAGTGCGTATTCAACCATAGAATATGTCTTACCTGTTCCCGGTGCACCATATACAATAAAATTAATCGGATGCACTTTATTAGTACGTGGTTCTCTTACTATCTCTAAGCATGATTTCAAATATTTATCCTCCAAACTTCCTTCCTCAGATATATTCTCATTCACAGCATAATGCCACATCAAATGATTAAACATTGCATTAGATATTCCACATTCATTTACAAACATCTCTATCTGACCAATGCGACCAAACAATGTTGTTTCAGGCTTTTTTCCTATCGTTTCAAGTGCTGTGTTCTGCGCTGTATCACTATAGATTGTTGGAAGAAGATTAGGAAATATCATATGATAGTACTTCAAAAACCAAATTCTTCTAATGTGACCACCTGTAGCTTCCAGAAGTTCTTCATACACTCTGTTGAACGCATCACCGTTTTCTATCGATTCATAAGTACTTAACACTTTCACTCCAGCTAATAAATAGTCACGCATCTCAGTACCAATCTCTATAGCAGTTTCTTCATCAATATACTCAGGATTCTGTGATGTTCCGGTAACCCAACTCCTTACTTTAGGACTATAGAACAAACCATATTTAAAAGCAGTACCACTCTTAATACTTCCAAAGTATAAATGATTATCGTTATCATATTCCATAACCCTGCACACATTTTCCTTATTATAAGGATTTAAAAAAATGTTACATAAAACCTCTTTACCGCTTAATTCAGCCAATTTTTCTGGTGCAAACTTCTTCTTAAATTCATCATAAAGAGGCTGTATTCTTTCCTCAAATCCCACTAACTCTTTTGCCTTAGTTCTAAACCATTCTGGTGTTAATTCATCCACCTGTGCAATATTCTCTATCTTAACCGCCTCACTAACTACCATTGTCGAAAGCGTATCATAAATCTCCTTATTAGTTACATACGCATATGTCATGTTAGCTACATATGACTGACTAGCATTTACCAAGTTTAGCACACCTAAAATTGGTGATACAAAGTAATCATTTGTTCGCTCTATTCCTTTTCCACCAAGCCACCATTTTGAATCTTTCATAAATCGAATCAAATAATTTGTATTGGATGTGGCAATTACTTTTTCATAACCATTATTCAAATATTCTTCAAAAAATCTTTGTTTTAGAATACTTTCAAGTAGTTTTCTTTCCTTTTTTTTCTCTTCCCCCGATCTCATTAACTGATATACATCTTTTTTCTCTTTAATTTCTTTCTGAAGTGATTTTGGGATTTCTAATATACATTTATCTATAAATGCCTCACTAAACTCTCTGTAACGCATTACTTCTTTAGCAAGCGGAACCGCATACGAAGCAATAATAAACCACTGATTCGGTGCATATATTTTTTGTCCTGAAGAGTTAGTAATAATAGCCGTAGTTCTTTCAAATACAATTTCATTCCCTGCTCTGCTAATATACGAGCTAAATGCTTTCTTAAATGAATCACTTAATTGTATGTCTTCATGAGAAAAATCCAACAATTTTTTTCTTGTTTCTTTTACAATTAACCCCATATCCTTCAATATTACATTTTTACTTATTTCCATATACTATGCTCCCTTATCTCTCTATATTTTGTCCGCAACCTCAAGGATTTCATCTATAGGTTTCAAATCAAGAATTTGCGGTTTAAATCTCCCCCGACGAATAGGGAGATTATTTATTTCATTTACTATCCTATATGCTACAGCTCGTATTACTGGAACAGCAACCGAATTTCCAAACTGCTTATATGCTTGTGTATCAGAAACCGGAATAATAAATTTCTCAGGAAATCCTTGTAATCTTGCACACTCTCTTGGAGTTAGCTTTCTTGGATTTTTGCCTTCTCCTTGGTCAATCAGAATTTCACTACCATCTTTATAGTATCTTGCACTAATTGTATTTGTATATTCTGATTCCGCATTGAAAAGAGAATATCCAAAACCATTTCCCTTTTCTTCATGTTCCTTCTTTCGTCTTTGATGTCCCTCCCAAAGAATATCACTTATTGTATATTTTTCATCAACATTTTTCTCTAAAATATTGCCAACTCTCGTTCTTTCCCGAGTTGGTACTGGAAACTTAAACTCATAGCTTTCTGACAAAGCAAAATGGTCTCTACTTATCCCAACTATATATATTCTTTCTCGATTCTGTGGAACTCCAAAATCTCCTGCACGCAAGACATCATATTTCACATAATAATTCATAGCCTCAAGATGATTTAAAATAACTTCCAAGGTTCTTCCTTTATTGTGTCCTTTTAACTGTTTAACATTTTCCAGCAAAAATGCCTTCGGTCTATGATAATTTATAATTCGTTCAATATCAAAAAACAAAGTTCCTCTTGTATCTGCAAATCCTTTTTTTAACCCTGCTTGAGAAAACGGTTGACATGGGAATCCTCCTAGTAATACATCAAACTTTGGTATATCTTCTTCTTTAATCTGTGTTATATCCCCCGCTGGTTGTTCACCAAAATTAATCCGGTATGTCTTCTGTGCAAATTTATCCCATTCAGATGTAAATACGCACTTCCCGCCCAATTCCTGAAATGGTATTCTAATACCTCCAATTCCGGCAAACAAATCAATAAAGTTAAATGCCGGACTGTCAACAACAGTAAAAGGAACTGTTTCAGCAAATTCCATAATTGACTTATATTCTAAAGCTGATGGTGTTGATTCTCCATTTTCCCATCTTCGAATAGTTCGATCTCCATTTTTCCCCATCCCTAAAGCATCCGCAAAATCTTTTTGTGTCAGACCCAATTTCTGTCTTTTATTCTTAATATCTTCACGTAATTCCATAGCAACAATCTCCTTTGCAGTTATAGGTCAATCTGTCCTCATTTTATCACATTCAAGTAAATAAGGCAATCTAAAAGGGCCATATGGCCCTTTAGTTTTTAAAATTTTTGTAAGTCAATTATTAACTGATTTGGACTAGCTTGTTGTTGCACCACATTAGCTATATCATTAACAAAGTCATTAATATCACGCAAAAGCGGTCTATTATATATGTTCAATATATTAGTTGCCGGATATCCTCTTCCTACTTTTTGGCTCAATGTTGTATATAA
Organism: uncultured Lachnospiraceae bacterium; assembly: GCA_947175285.1. The sequence goes on along the minus strand of CAMWMM010000123.1, from coordinate 2,380 downwards.
AGCTGTAGGCATATATATAGCTACAAAGCCTCTATGTCTGTATTGGTGAACTCTTTTAGGACTCCATTCTCCTTCATCATTAAAGAGCCCATATCCAATAATAGGAGCGGCACCCTGACTTGTTCCACTTGCAATTAACCGTTCTCTTGCATAATAACTCTTTACAGAAATATATAAATTAAAAGGAAGTCCTGTAATAGCATAATCACCAATCCACTTCCAATCGTTAGGCAAATGAGCATATCTATTTGGAGCTGCCGCTTGTAGACCTATTTCGCAAATCATCTCTGTAACACCACCGATTACTGAAACATCCTCTCTTAGTCCGGCGGCAGCAATGTCATTTGACACATTATCTCTCTCTTGCAAAATAGTAGGCAGATTAGCATATTTATCCGCCGCACTTGCATTCAAAAGATTTGCTCTTGTCAGAATCTCTGTCATGATTATCTCCTGCTGAGTTGGCAAAAGGTCTGCTGCAGCCCTCTGCTGCGGCGTAGGTTGATAATTTTTTCTCGCTGTTCCGTCTTGTTTAATTTGTAAATCTTGAATAAATGGCAATGCCGTTTCCTCCTAGGCAAAAATGCTATTTACACCTCTACTTTAAGATAGATAAAACTGCATTTATTTGATTTTGATCACTAATGATTTGATAGTTTGTATTTATTTCTCTTGCCAAAGTATTAATTAGACAACTTGCCGCTTGAGTTCCCTTGGCAATGACAAAGATGTTCACCAAATTACTATCATCTATTGTTAAAACCATCGTATCACCAGCTTTTGCATATTCGTTTATAAACCCAGAATTATAATATAGTCTATACTCGCTTCTTTCTGGATCATTTTCTCTTGCATCATACCAAGTTAAACTACAATTTCTTGGACCTTCAATACCACCATTATGTAAATAAAAGCAACGTGCCGTAGCAGATGTTTTCAAATAACCAAAGAGATTTTTTAAAGCAACTACTCCATGAAACTCATGTTGATTGCTTGCCCAAGCATTTACCTCAACATCGCTCAAAATTTTTATAGCCATACCTTTTATCATAAACCTACCTCCACTAAATATTATGCACATTATTATATCATGCTTTTATTAATTCTTCTATAATATATCCTTCCTATTCATATATCTGCTTAAATTTATAAACCGAATAGTAAAATATTGTGCCTCCATCCATATTTGATGTATCATAATAAAAAAGAAGAGACACTACCTTTCACCCAATCCCACTTCCTTTAGAAGCACCACTCTTTGAATGCAGAGAGAGGCACACCTCTACTTCTTTTTATTATATCATTTCAATTGTCTTTCCCAATATTCATAAAAAGTATCTCCTCTATTAACTAACAAAAATCAATAAATTCTCAAATTTCATTTTATAACCCTCTGTTATAATCTTCAACACCCCCATTCTGCTAATTTTGCCACTTTTTATGTTAATTTTGCCTAATACTAACTCAAGATTCCCTTTCCCCTGCCATCTCAAAAGCATTTCACTATTTTATCCCATAAAAATAAAAGACCTTCTATCAAATAAGAAAGCCTTTCACCCACTCCACCAACGCACCTTCTTTATGAATATCTACATATTTCTTAAACAACTCTTTACTTTCTGATTCTAAGATTCCTGACATAATGGTCGGGAGATAGAAGGATGATTTTACATGATGCTCATGCCAAGTTTTCTCAGCCCATTTTGCTGCGCCATCAGAAGGCGCAGCGAGCGAATAGTATACTCTGCCGATAAATGATGCTATCGATGCTCCCAAGCACATCATACAAGGCTCTAAATTTGTAAATAATTCCATTTGCCTTTTTTCTTCTGCACTTATTCTTTTCTGATCCAGTTCCATTAGCGCTTTTATCTCTGCATGAACCAACAATCTTTTATCTTCGATTTCTGACGCATAACTTTGGGCTATTATCGCATCATTATGAAATATAATACATGCTATTGGTAATTCGTTTCTCTCCAATGCTTTTTCAGCTAATGCAATGACTAGGCTCATTTTTTCATTTACAGTCATATCTAGATACCTCCCTCACTCCACCCGCTATATTACTACTCGCGCCATAATCTCCGCTGTTGTTTTCGGCCAGTTCATTGTGTAAATATGTATGCCGTCTACCCCATGCTCTTTCAAATCAAGAATCTGGCGGACTGCATAATCAATACCGGCTTTGCGCATATCTTCCTTGTTTTTACCATAAGCAGCAATCATATTTTCAAGCTCTTTCGGAACGGAAGAACCGGATAAATTAATACTTTTACTTATCTGGTTTGCGCTTATAACCGGCATAATACCGGCACAAATAGGCACTGTAATTCCAATATCTGCCACCCGCTCCCTAAAACGATAGAAAGTATCATTG
>CAMWMM010000122.1 GCA_947175285.1 uncultured Lachnospiraceae bacterium | reverse complement strand
TATTTGATTTAACAGATTTTCCGGAAAAATATCTCTTGCATTTTTGTATTTCATCGTTCACCACCTCACAATCAGACTATAGCATATGTTTACTCATAAAGATATTGCCTGATTGGTTATAAATGTTTTTAGCTTACTTTTCGCAATTTTTTACAATTCAAATTTTATGCCTATAGATATGATGTAGGCAGGCAGATAAACTGCCAAAAATTTGAAAGGAAGTGTTTAAAATGGATGATAAAAATCTGTTTCAAAAATTCAATGAGAAAGGAAAACTGCTTTTGCCAAATGCGACAGTCTCGTTTGACAGCATTCCATGGTCTAAGCATTCTGCTTTTGAGGGTGTGGAGTTAAAACATATCGTTACATCTGAAAAGACAAGCGGACAGTTCAGTTTCCATCTAGTAAGGATAGCATCCAATAAAAAGATTGGTAATCATATCCACGAGAAACAATTAGAAACACATGAAGTGATTGCGGGTGCAGGTGTATGTGTAAACAATGGAGTGAAACTGCCTTATGAGACAGGGGTTATTTCTATATTTCCCGCAGGAGTACCACACGAGGTCATTGCTGGCGAAGACGGTCTTTACCTGTTTGCAAAGTTTATGCCTGCTTTGTGTTGATTGAATCGAGTGCGCAGGCACTCGATTTTTTGTAAGTTAAAGGCGGCAGTCCGACATGCTTCTCAAATTGTTTGATAAAATGGCTTTGGTCACAAAATCCTGTGGTCAAAGCCACTTCGGTTATCGTATCGGTTTGGTGAAGTAAACGCTGTGCTTTCCGGATACGGTTTTGTATTTGAAATTGATGCGGCGTAAGCCCTACTTCCGCCTTAAAGCTTCTGATAAAATGATATTTACTGATGAAAGATTTTTGCGCCATTTCTTCAACGCTGAGTTTATTTTCCGGATATAATTCTAATTGCTTTTTTAAGTCATTGATAAATGGATTCTGATTGTCAAGGCAGCAAGCAGAATAATCTGTAAGTGAGTTCAGTTGGTTCAATAATAGCTGTATCTGGGATTGATTGATTTTCTCCGCGGTCAAAGTATTTGTCAGCAAAGTTACAATATGATTCCCTATAATGTCAGTGGTATACCGTATCGCCACATTTTTATCAATACATAAACTTAGTAAAGTATAATTTTCGTGTGCCGAAATGCTATGTGGCATATAAGGCGGAATAATAAATGTTTCGCTTTTCTTATATATTTTGGTTTCCTGATTAGTGGTTAAGGCAATAGAACCGTCTAATATAATACCGATTGTCAGCACGGAAACGTGATTGTGCAGCGGATAGGATATTGTAGAATTGTCGCAGAAAATTAATTCAATTCCCGTTTCGGAATTGTGTAAATAACGTATATTGTTTGACGTCATAGGTTTTTATCGCCCCAGTCGTTCAATAGTTAACTTCTTATTGTGAGCAGTATAATACTTTTATTCCTTAAAATCAATGTGCATATAAACAGAACGTGATGCAAGATCTCATCAGCACATGGTATAATAAACTCAAGCTTAATGGCTAGAGTTACTCAAAGAAGTGTTCAAGGTGATAGGTAACAAGATACTGATGTAATAAGATGTGGGGCATCTGTAGAGTGTGAAAAGCCACTGACATAATTTATTATGCAAAAATATAATTGATTATTTTCTTATTGAATTTAAAGTGAAGGAATATGAGGTCTTTAAGAATAATGAGGTGAGTTATATTTCGTTTTGGTCAGAGTCGATTTAAGTTTATAATGCTAAAGTAGGAGAGATAAGAATAATGTCAATATATGCATGTGGAAGAATAAAAAGAAAATGTATAACATACGAGGAGTAACGTTATGAAACCATTAAATCCTAAAATTCAAAATTATTATACACAAACAGGTGTCGGAAATGACATTACTTTTATGTGGAAGTACAACACAGGCAGTCATAAACAGACTGCATATAAAATTGACATATCCCATAATAGCAGTTTGATATATTCTACTGGCAAAGTGATATCCGACGAGCAGAACACTATCCGTCTACACCTTGATTTAGGGGAACAGACAAAATACAGCTTTATTGTTTCGGTATGGGACGAGAACGATTTTTGCGAGCAATCAGACAGAACGTATTTTGTGACAGGTGTTAAAAATTGGTGTGGTGAATGGATTGGAAACGGAACAGCAAAGCCATTTATTGCAAGACGGATATTAAATGTTAATAGAACAGATAATGCGATTTTATCCGTATGCGTTCCGGGACAATTTGAAGTTAAAATAAACGGAAACAAAATTAGCCCATATGTATATGAGGGAAGTCAGACCAATTTTAACAAGCATATTCATTACTCAACCTATGATGTAACAGATTTTATAAAAGCGGGTAAAAATGAAATAACTATTGAAGCTGCAAACGGTTGGTACATCGGTGACGACGATAATGGAAAACGCTATTTTTATACAATTGATAAAGGATATAAGCCATTTGGTGAGAATCTTGCTGTAATGTCACAGCTTAAAATCGGAAATGAATATCTTGTAACCGATAATTCGTGGGAAGTAAGCCGTAGTAGAACAACTCTTGCTGATATTTATGGCAGTGAGGATATTGATAACACGATAGAATATGAATGGACTTTTGCAAAACCAGTAAAAGCTCCAAAGGGCAAAGTCATTTCGCTTGATTATCCGCCCGTAATTCATAAATATTGCTATAAGCCTAAGAGCGTTGATAAGGAGAGAATGATTTTTGACTTCGGACAAAATATGTCCTCACAGTTTTATCTGAAAATTAAAGGAAAACGTGGTCAGAAAATAAAGCTTATACCTGCTGAAAAGCTATCCGAAAACGGTGATATTGAGCAGACAGTTGATACATATTCAATTCTCACATTAAGTGGAAACGAGGATCTATTTGAACAGAAATTTTCGTTAAACGGTGCAAGGTGGTATAAAATAGAGGGCGCGGATTATAGACAGATTATTGAGTTTAAATCATATTTTGCTACTTCATCAGCAGAGGACTGCGGGTATTTCAAATGTTCAGACGAAAGATTGACTAAAATTTACAACATAGTGTTAAAAGCTATTGAGAGTAATATAAATCATTTGCACACTGATTGTCCTACTATTGAAAAACTAGGCTGGCTTGAGCCTAATCACTTAATGGCACGCTCTGTTATGTATAACAAAGATGTGAATATGTTATGGTCAAAAATCGCTATGGATATGAGGGATGCTCAATATACAGAAAATGAATTTGATGTTGATAACGGCAAGTTTCCACATGAATACAAAGAAGGGCTCATACCATCGATTGCACCGAGATATGCAAAATTTATTACGGATTGGAAAGAGGGCAGTTTTTGGGATATTATCCCGTGGGGCAGTTCAATTATTCTTGCAGCATATGAACAGTATATGTTTTATGGTAATAAAAAGGTTTTGGAAGATAACTATAACAACGCAAAAAGATATATTGATTATCTGACAGAACAGTATAATGATTATAATCGCTTGTATAATAAAAATGGTGATGAGCGCTTTATATGTGCAGGACTTGGCGATTGGGGCATTGAACAGAACAAGGGCAAAAGTCGCGAGAATATTGAAACAGCATTTTATTATCACATTATTATGACAATGGCAAAGATTTCAAACATTCTAGGAAAAGGTGATGAAAAAGAATTTACCAAACAAGCAGAAAGTGTGAAAAATCTGTACAATAAATCCTTGTTTGTAACAGAAAACTGCGCATATTACAAAGATTATCAAAGTGATAAACTTTCACAGGCAAATCAGGCAATACCATTATGTTTTAAACTTGTGCCTGATGAATATATCAGCGAGGTACAAAATACTTTGATTAAATTGTGTGAGAGCAAACACCTTAGATGCGGAGAGATTGGACTTGTGTACATTTTACGTGCACTCGCGGCAGCAGACAGGAACGATATAATTTACAATATGATTTTAAAGGACACTCACCCATCTTATCTGCGGTTTGTTAAAATGGGGGAAACAACTCTGCCAGAATTTTGGCGCGATGACGCAAGAAGCCGTAATCATGATATGATGGGACATATTATGGAATGGTTCTTTACGGAGGTTGCGGGAATTAAGAGTAATGACGCTTTTAAGACCGTAAGCATCAAACCAAATTGTACAGATTTTATAGATAGCTTTGAATGCGTGTTTAACAGTATTAGAGGTGAGATCAAAGTAAAATATGATAATGATAATTTAGAGGTATCAATTCCTATGAACTGTAAATATATATCTGCAAAAAGCGGACATTTAGAACCGTATTTTGGGAGATTATAATATAACTATATGTTCCCTAAATTTTTTTAATCTCGATTGACAGGCTATTTATTTCACTGTCTTAATAGTGTCCGTCATAGTCGGCCATTTGCTCATTTTTCACCTTCGGCAATCGTATGAACATAATGACTGCGCATACAAACAGACCGGACAAACCAATTATCCCTGTAGGGTTGGGACCTAACAACCTGCTTTTATGCGACACTGAAATGAATACCGGAATCTCGCCTATTACATTAACTGCTCCATGTATAATAGCGCAGTACATGACATTGTCGCTTATTACCATAACATAGGCGCAAATGATACCCAGTGTCATACATACTACTATCATCATGAACATATTACTCCACGGTGCGCCTGCATTTTCCGGGCTGTAGTTAAATCCAAAGAAAATTAACGGCAAATGAGCTGCTCCCCAATAAAAACCATTTAACAGCACTCCTTTTCTCATTCCATACTCTGCAATCTGTTTTGGAAGCAGATACTCCCGCCAGCCGATTTCTTCTCCGAGTTCCAATAACTGAATGGGAAAACATAATGCTGAAATTAAAACGCACACTACGACGAATCGGAGTGGGTTATTGACAGGTATGTTGTAATCCATTCCCATTAAGCTACCAATATCAAAAATACCGCTATATTAGAGTCGGATTTTTCCAAACCTTTATGGAACACCGCCATTTTGTTTTGTCTTTCGTAATTCGTCTTGTTATAATGGCAGACATAACAGGAAATGCCGTAAATCCTTTGTGCAAAATCTGATATGCTATACTTTCATCAGAAGCTTGTGAAAAATATGTTGCTGCACCAAGAAAAAAGCAGACGCCTAATACCAAAAACAGGTATATTTTGATTTGTACTTTATTTTCATTCATGGTATTAATCATTTTGTTCCTTCTCCTTGATATGTTGTATCTTCTTTGTTATCGCGTCTGCCGCTGATTTACAAAAAAGATATTCAAGAACGTTTACGGCTATATAAGAAACTAGCATCACAATTAAGGATTCTACCTTTAAAAGACATATTAAGAAAGATTTTGAACATCGTATAAATTTATAAGGCGCCAGTTCTGTTTCTAATTCATAAAGGCGCTGTTTGATTTCAAATTCTTTTTCTTTTGTGTAGGCAAATACCCTTTCATCGATTGCTTCCACATATAAAATATCCTTTATGCAGATTTGTTGCTGCGAGGATACATTTATATATCCTGTCAAAAAAGTTCCTTTTGCCAGACAATAGTTTTTTATATCTTCAAATTCGGGAGTCATTTCCACGCACTCAATAACTACCCGCTCTTCCTGTTTTGATAAAACATTCCTTATTTTTACTTTCAAACCGTATTCGTCACTTCCTCTTCAATTTCTCTGTGACTATATTACATAATAACAGGCTGCTTGTAAATCCCATCAAAGACAACATGCAAAAAGAGGGGATAAGTTGCATATCTTTGTGCATATGTTGGTATGTTGTTATAGCCTCTATATTTTCATGTAAAGAGGCTGGCTCCCGGCTTGAAAGCTCAGGGGGTTTATGGTAGTATGGAGATATGAAAACGAAAGTAGGTAGGAAATTTGACAGTGACGGAACAGATAGACCAGAAACATCAGGAAGATTTACAGCGGCTAAGAGGTTTTCGCCTGCTTGATGATGATTTCCTCACGAAGTGTTTTGAGGGAGATACGGCGAGTATAGAACTGGTCTTGCAGATTGTGCTGGAAAAGCCGGATTTAAAAGTGTTGGACGTTCGCACGCAGGTATTCGTGGAAAACTTACTGAACCGCTCCGTGCGGCTGGATATTTTGGCAACAGATGATACAGGGACAAAGCTGAATGTGGAAGTACAGCGTTCAGATAAAGGAGCCGGGAGAAAAAGGGCAAGATATAACAGCAGTATGATGGACGCAAATCTTTTAAAGAAAGGCGAAGATTTTGACCAGTTGTCGGAAACGTGGATGATTTTTATCACGGAAAATGATGTCATGGGAAGGGGGCTACCGCTTTATCCGGTTGAGCGGTGCTTTTTAGGAACAGGAGAGAAATTTGAGGACGGTTCGCACATACTGTACGTTAATGGTGCTTACCGTGGAGATACACCAATCGGGAAGTTAATGCATGACTTTTCTTGTACAGATGCAGCAGATATGTACTATGGGACATTAGCAGAGCGGGTGAAATTTTTCAAAGAGAGCAAGGAGGGAATCGAGATTATGTGCCGTGCTATGGAGGATATGAGAAATCAGACTTTGAAGGAAGGGGCAATAAATTCTGCAAAAAGAATGTTAGCAGACGGAATATTAACGCTTGAAAAAATTGCAGAATATGCAGGACTGTCTCTTGACGAAGTGAAAAAATTGAAGATAGAACGAACAGTATAGATAAAACTATGGGCTGGGAATCTAAAAACAGGTTCCCAGCTTTATTTTTAGTCAATATGTATTCAAGCAGAGGAAAAACTCTCAACAGTAATGAGGGTTTTTAAGTTCATTACGGCATGATATTAGCAGGTGATAGAGGTATGTCATTGTGAGCCAATTGGATATATGCTATAATAAACGCGCTGGCATTACGTGAACTTAAAGATATACCAAGGAGATTCTAATGATAATCGAAGGAAATCAGAAAGAAATAGCAGCAATGAAAGAATTTCATAAAGGAAACAGGCAGAAAGGGCTTGAATTGCAGGAAGAATTTGCAGCTGAGTTTAGAGAGGAATATAAGGATAAAGACCACTGCCCTTGCAAGAAAGCATGCAGATATCATGGTAATTGTAAAGAATGTGTTGCAATTCACAGAGCGCATCAGGAACATGTACCGAATTGTATGCGCCCAATGATAAATGCAAAGATTAAATCGTTATCCGAATTGACAGAACATACAATAGCGAATGAAATAGAAGCGCCACATGAAATTTTGAGAGGTAATGTATGAAAAAAATTCTTGTGATACAAGGCGGCGGCAGAGCGAAAGGAAATACGGCTCAGCTTGTCAGTCATTTTGTAAAGGGAGCAGAAGAAAGCGGGCATTCGGTTGAGGTTATTTCGCTTGTAAATAATGAAGTCAAGGGATGCCTTGGATGTAATGCCTGCCGATATGGAAAGCCATGTGTTCAGAAAGATGCGTTTAATGATATTGTACCCAAGATAAAAGCTGCGGACTGTATTGTATTTGCATCTCCGCTTTATTTTTGGACAATATCTTCCCGGATAAAGGCTTTTATTGAAAGGTTTTATTGCATAGCGGAAGAAGATAATAATCCGCCATTGGGCAGATATGAAAAATATCCGATTAAGGATTGTGCTCTGCTTATGACTTCAGCCGATGATTTCTTTTGGACATTTGAGCAGGCAGTTTCTTATTATCAGTTTACATTGGTTAACTATATTGGCTTTAAAGACAGAGGAATGGTGCTTGCGGGCGGGTGCGGGGATACAAACGGCAAACCGCAGATAGACAAGACAATTCATTTGCAAAAAGCTTATGAATTTGGAAAACATATTTATGCAGAATAACATTAAGGGAAGGGAGCGATAAGCTCCCTTCCTTATTTTAGTTCAACCCGTACCTTTTCATTTCCAAGCAAAATCGCCTGTATTTCATGTACATCTACAGCCTGTCCAAGACCCATGAGTAAAATGTCTTTTCCGTCCGGAGTATGTTTGCTGCTTGATCCGGTAAAGCCGCACTCTGTTTCTTTTCCGTTTTTATCTACGAAGCCGGATAGGAATAATTCCTGCAAGTATACGTCTTCTCCGGAAGAATAAACTTCCTGATGTAACTTTTCCACATCCGCTAAAGAGTAAGTGATTTTAATAGCCAGAGGTGTCAATGTCAATTCCTCAATTGTTACCGATACGCCATGCATGACTACCTGTACGGGTTCCGTTATTTTGATTGTATTGTCGGTCTGTATCTCGCCTAAAGGCAGCGTCAGCTCCCATTTTCCCTCTATCAGTTCGCTGGTACAATCCGTAAAATCGGTTAGCTCATCCTTTGGCTTGTTAAAGACATCATAGGAGTAATTTTCCAGTGAAATCGTAATGCTTTCTTCCTGCCATTCTTCCCCTATGTTTTTCAGAGCATAAACTTCATAATAACCTTGCGTTGAGGGTTCTGCGATTGGCGTATCTGTAATGCCCATACCGACATTGCAGAATGCACCCGGATTTTTGGTGATAATTTCCGGAACGGGATTGCCGAAATAACCGCTGCCGTCAATAATTTCATTTTCTGCCGTTACCAAAAGCAACGCATAAAAAACATTTTCATCATTCATAGTTTGTACGGCGGTAACAGTAATTCCGTTATCGGTGACGGAGACTTCCTGCTCTTTTGCAATACCCTCCATAGTCAGCGTATTTTGTACTTCCTTAACCGGCTCGCCAAAAGTTTTCGCCGCCTTGGGATTCCAGTCAAAAAGTTCTGCAGCAGCAACTGTCAGTCCAAATGTTGCTGTTAATGCGGCTACTAAAATCAACCATTTGGTTTTTCTTATATGTCTTACTTTTCCTTTTTCGTTTAAGTTTTCAAGTGTTTCTAAGACTGTCTGGTGCACACATGCCGGTACTTGGGGAAATTCCTGTTCAAACTTCCATTCTTTCATAACCATCCACTCCTTTCAACTGCGCTTTTAACTGGTTCCTTGCCCGGAAAAGCTGTGTTTTCACTGCACCTTCGGAGAGGGAGAGCATTTTGGCAATTTCCGAAGTCGTATATCCCTCTACATAATGCAGAACAAAGGGAATCCGGTATTTTTCTTTCATTTTGGTGATTTCCTCAAAAACCGGAGAATATTCTTCCTCTTCCGCAGCTTGCTCATCGCTCATGTATTCTTCATAGGAAACCAGTCGTTTGTTAGCCCGTAAAATGGCGTACGACTCATTGATGACAATACGTGTCACCCACGTTTTAAAATATTCCTCGTTTTTTAAAGTATGTAATTTTCCATATGCCTTCAGAATGGCGTTTTGTATGGCGTCTGCACAGTCTTCGTCATTTCTTAGAAGAGATTTTGCAACGCGGTACAGACTTCTTTCCATTGCCAATATCTTGGCGCTAAATTGTTCTTTTGTCATTACTTCCTCCGTTCTATGCTTCTATTATAAAGCATATGTAAACCCGCGGTCTGTTTTCATATGAATTTGTTTACATGAATTAGATGTTTTCCCACCTTGAAAGGTTACAAACGGAATTGAAAAAAAAGATAGAAATACATATAATAATATTGGAGGAAAGCACTATGGAAAAAGCATATAAACTGGAATTTGCCGGAGGACAAAACGGCAGCCTGTATGTAAACTGCTGCGGTTTGTCGAAAACAGAACCGCTACATAGTTTTGGTCCTGCCTTAAAGCCGCATTATTTGATTCATTATATTTTAAGCGGAAAAGGGAAATTTACGATTGGCGGAAAAGAATACCCGTTAGAAGAGGGATATGGTTTTTTGATTACTCCGGATGAACTGGCTTTTTATCAGGCGGACGAAGAAGAACCTTGGACTTATGTATGGGTAGGTTTCAGCGGTATGCAGGCGGAGGAATATGTCAGCAATATGGGCTTATCGGTCAAACAGCCTGTTTTTAAGTCCGAACGTTCGGAAGAGTTATACCGGATTGTAAAGGACATGATGGAACATAATACTTTTGGCATGTCGAATGATTTGCGCAGGAACGGGCAGCTTGGCATTTTTTTGTCCGTCATAGCAGAAAGTGCGGCAGTTACGGAAAAAACCGAGGTAGACAGGTCTAATATTTATGTAAAAAAAGCGGTTGCGTTTATTCAAAGCAATTATTGTAATGCAATCAAAGTGACAGATGTGGCGGATTATGTCTGTATTAACAGAAGCTATCTTTATACGCTTTTTCAGAAATGGATAGGAATGTCACCGCAGCAGTTTTTGACAACATTCCGTATTACAAAAGCGACGGAACTTTTGCAGTTGACCTCCCTGCCGATTGAAAGTATTGCTTTTTCCTGCGGTTACAGCGACCCGATGATTTTCACGAAAGCATTCCGCCAGATGAAAAAAATGTCTCCCACCGCATATCGGAAAGAGATGTTAAAAGGAGAAAACAGAAGAAATAAAGAGCATCTAAAACAGGTGGAGGATTTTATCAGTCAAATTAACAGCTTGTAAAATAAAAGTGGTTATTAGATGAACAGTTAACATTTTGACAGATATATAGAACAAACGGATATTCTATCTCAGGGC
>CAMWMM010000121.1 GCA_947175285.1 uncultured Lachnospiraceae bacterium | reverse complement strand
GATACAGACAATTTCCTTTTTTGTTTCAGGAATGTCATCATAATTCCCCCACAATGCAGCCTCTTCGTAAGAATCCTCATGATACCTGCGGAAATACACTTTACCGTCCTGATAAACATATGTATTATTCGTATATTTCATATCCGAAAGAAGCGACAAATCATCCGTATACTCCGCCGGTATTACTTCGTCAACGTATTCGACTTCTTCTGTTACATATGCCTCAATGACGTTATCCGGCAAAGTCTGTTCCGGTTCTTGTTCGAGTTCTGCTACCGTCTCGTCCTCTGCCGCGCCTGTGCTACTTACTGCTTCATCCTCATTGACTCCGCTTCCTTCCTCTGTAAGATTTTCTATTTTCTCTCGCGGATTAATCTCGTTGCCCTTGTCCGCCTGCGTATCCTTTCCACATGCCGCTATAAAAAGACTAATCAAAACTGCCGTCACAATTTGTATCTTTCTGTTTTCTCTCATTTTACACTCCTACCTCCCATCCCACATTAATGGTAACACCCCCATGCATCAAAGTTGCATCAGAATTGCATCATTTTTGCATCAAAATAAAAAAGAATGCTTGACACCTGGATTACAAGATGTTATCCTGTCGGTAGAGTACAAAATGTAATCCAGATAAATTCGCAGACTGAGAGAAAGGCATGGTGATTTAAATGCAGCAAATATCAGATTATGAATTTGAGCTCATGAAAATTATATGGGCTAACGGCGGCACAGCTTTATATGCGGAAATTGTCAAAGCGTTAGAGGATAAAGGAACTCCTTGGACGAAAAACACAATTATAACTTTACTCTCGCGTCTGACTAATAAAGGCTTTCTGAAAACAAGTAAAACAGGTTTCCGCAATCAATATATTGCGACCGTTTTAGAAATGGACTATCAGGAGGCACAGACCAAAACCCTGCTTGATAAACTCTATGAGGGCAACGCGAAAGGTCTTGTTTCCACGCTTATTCAAAAAGACTTGCTTTCCCCCGATGATTACGAGGATCTGAGAAAGCACTGGGAAGGCGGTGAACGCAATGAATGAAATACTGAAAGTTGTTTTGTCGCTTTCCCTCTCCGGCACTCTTCTGATTCTCCTGCTTTTCCTGCTCCGCCCTTTGTTTAAAGAGCGGTTGAGCAAACGATGGCAGTATTATATCTGGCTTGTGGTGGTTGCCCGTCTGCTTTGTCCATTTGCACCGGAAACAAACTTGATGACAGCGCTTTTTCAAGGGATTGACAGGGGAACAACGCAAACGGAGACAGCTTCCCCTTACACGCAGCAAAGCGGCGCAATTGACAAGCCCCAAACAGACGTGGATAATCCTCAAACAAACACTGTGACAGATGGACAAAATAGTCTGCCTAATGAAAATGAACAAGTAACGCCAACGGAACCGGTCAACAGTTCCGGCAGCAATACAGCAACAACAGTATGGCAAAACCTATGGATTGGCTGGCTGGCAGTTGCCCTCATCCTGTTTATCCGGAAAATCACGATTTATCAGGACTTTATTAAATATATTCGCGCCAGTTGTGTGGAAGTGGCGGATATTAACTTACTGGAACGGTTTGGAAGACTGGTGGAACGAAACCGGATAAAAACCACGGTGGAGATATACACAAATAATCTGGTTTCTTCTCCTTTGCTGATTGGATTTTTCCGCCCCTGTATTGTACTCCCTACCACTAATCTGCCGCCTGCGGATTTTGACTTTACAGTTCAGCATGAACTTATGCACTTCAAACGGCGGGATATGTTTTATAAATGGCTGGTGCAGTTTAGTGTCTGCGCACATTGGTTTAATCCGTTTGTTTACCTGATGAGCAGGGAAATAGGCAGGGTTTGCGAGCTCTCCTGTGATGAAGCCGTCATACGGGAACTTGACATGCAGGGACGGCGCGCCTATGGAGATACCCTGCTGAATGCCATAGGGTTTGGCGGGAATTACAAAGATTCCCGTGCTTCTCTCACATTGAACGAAAGCAAGGAAATATTGATAGAAAGGCTGGATTCGATTATGAATTTTAAAAAAATACCAAAATTGGGGATTTTAGCATCCTTGTTACTTACGGCTATGCTTCTCTGCGGATTTGCCTTTTCGGGGGCATATGTGGTAAATGCGCATAATCAGACAAAACTTCATGTCGAAGCAGACACCATTTCTTTAAAAAGAAAACCGGTTGAAATCATTGGCTTTCAACAAGAGGAAGAGGTAACAAGCAAAGATATTGCAATTAAAATTACAAATGACAATGCTAAAATTCAGCTAAACGCAGTTGTCAGTGGGGATAGCCACAGAACTCTTGAAGTAATTGACCCTGACGGCGAAGTGGTGCGGACATATACATTTAATCAAAATGGCTTTATATCAGGAAGTCAGGAGTACCTCATTGGAAAAGATATGATTATGGTGACAGATGTTGTGTATCCCGGCATTTGGCATGTGCGGTTAAGCACAGAGCAAACTCCCGCCGAAAAAACATCTGTAACCGCAAAGCTGATTAATCCGTCTGTGTTGGGATTTACAACCGATACGGATACATCGGATATATCCTCTGATGAAATCGAGAATGAAGAAATTAAGAATGAAAAAATTAAGGATAAAGAAACCCCGGATGATTCCTCATTGCTTAATCAGACGTATGATTTTTACAGAACTTACGAGCAAACGAAAGAGGATATTCAAAACGGCTATATATTGAATACAGGTGTTTCTTTTTCAGAACGGATGATGCCTACGGTAACAGGCAAAGGAAACGTCAGAGGAACATGTTTTTATGTAAACCATGATAACAGTATAGATATCTCAATTACCCTGAAAAATCTGATAGACGGGAGCGGACATCATTATTGGACACCTTTTACCGACGAATCCTTTATATTTTTTGAAGTATATGACCCGTCCGGTAACGTCGCTTATTCTTTTTATAAAGAGAGGAAAGATATCGAAAATGAGGTTGATATTGATACCAAAATAGACGTATATCCGGGAGAATGGCAGTATAAAATTTCTTTCGCCTATACTACTAACGGAATCGATACGTCAGACATGGAATTCTCATTAAGATATGAAACCATTTTTGAAGATGATATTCAGTGGCTTGTCGATAACAAACTTAATAAGATTAATTAAATCATATAGTTCTTGCACCTTGGGACAAATTTCCCCAAGGTGCAAGAACTATTTACCCCCGAATCGTTGTAATCAAGGCGTCACACGCGCCCTCAATCTGATAGTTTCCGCTTCCTGCCGGTAAAAAGAAACTGTCTCCTTTTTTATACTCTACCGTCTCGCCCTGATTGGAAATTGTTCCTTTTCCGTCCAGTATCAGAATACTTTCGAATGACGCTTCGGAAACGACTCCCTCCATTTTCTTCATCACGTTGCCGTCAAGATTCAGCTTATCTACCGTAAAATAATCGCAGTCCGCCACATGTGGATAATGACGGTTATCTTTCACAACCGGCGCCCTGTTTGTCACGGCAACCGCTTTATCTATGTGTAAATCCCTCTTTTTTCCGTCTTTCCCGACTCTGCCGTAATCATAAACACGGTATGTCACGTTGGAGTTCTGCTGGATTTCCGCAATCAGAATATCCTTACCGATTGCATGTATCGTTCCGGATTCAATGAAAAATACATCGCCTTTCCGGACAGGCGCAGCATTAAGCACCTCCAACAGCGTATCTTCCTTAATCCTTTTCTCAAACTCTTCTTTGCTGATTTCTTTCTGAAAACCATAGTACAGGAACGTGTCTTTTCCGGCGTCCATCACATACCACATTTCCGTCTTTCCGTACTGTCCCTCATTTTGCAGGGCATACCGGTTATCCGGGTGCACCTGAATAGAGAGATTGTCTGCGGCGTCAATAAATTTAATCAAAATCGGGAAATCCTCGAAACGTTTACAGTTCTCTCCCAATACAGATTTTCCCTGTTCGTCTATATACTGTTTCAATGACTTTCCTGCATGTGCGCCGTTTACAATCATGGACGGACCATCCGGATGACAGGACAGCTCCCATGATTCCGCCAGTACATCTCCGTCATACTCTTTTCCGTATTCTTTCGCCAGTCGCTGTCCGCCCCAGATATAATCCTTGCAGCTTGGCTTTAACTTTAAAATGCTCATAACATGTCCCCTCTTTATATCAATATCTGCACTTTTACATTATTTCTACGCTATAATAAGCGCCATCAGATAAAACGGTGTTTTCCCTTTTTCCTCATTTTCAGGAACTACGATTTCTATCGTATGTTTTTTATTAACACCATGGTGAAGAACCGGTTCCAAATACAGGCAATCTCCCCAGTCTTCGTCAAAATTGCCGTCCAGCATTATTTTATGTTCCGTATCTCCGTCCAGAATCAGTTCCGCACGTACGGCAGGTCTGTTAATTGTCTTTCGGTACTGCACCGCAATACAGGACGCCTCAACTTCAAAGTAAATACCGTCTCCCGCCTCTTTTCCAATCCATCCGTTTTTAAAATGATCCAGATGTCCGCACTTCTCCTCCGTATCGGCACGGAAACCGAAAAGTTTCGGAGAAATTTCACGAATCGTAAGCCTTTTTGCATTTTCATAAGCGTTTTTCGTCATAGGCGCCGTTTCTTTCGTGCCGTCCGCCGCCCGCAACGCTTCTTTTGTTTCCGGCGAATTTTTCACCCTCTCCAGATACGCTGTAATCTCTCCCGCTACGAGTTCATGCCCTTTATCGTTTGGATGCAGTCCGTCAGGCGTCAGCTCATCTCTCGTATAGACGCCCTGCCTGATTTTCTGATATAAAGTATCTTTGATGCTCACATACGGCACATGATACCACTCGCCTACGGCATTATGATACTCCTGTGCATTCAGTCCGGTATCGTAAAAAACATTATTTAACAATATAAGCGCCGGAGCGGAAGGCCAGCTTAAGATTTTCCGCGTGGCGCCCTCGTATGTTTCCTGAAAAAATTCATTCGCGTCATCATTCACGCTGAAATCCATTACCACAAAATCCGGCTGGTACATCAGCAAATCCGTTACGGCACGCGATACGCCGTAATGAGAAGTCGTCCCGCCGATGCCACCGTTCACATAATGGAATTTGACGTTAGGAAACGTCTTTTCCCACCAAGTAAACACTCTGTATGCATAGGTGTTTTCAGGTGTGGTGGCAAGGCTTCCCTGTGTGATGGAACCGCCCAGAAAACCAATCGTCAGTTCCTCGCCGTTCTCTGCTCTTTTCATACAGTTTTGCAATCTTGTTATGTCAACCTCATACATCTCAGTTCCATCCCTCCACATGCAGACTCTCAATATAAGCTGTCAACTCTTGTGCCATTTCCTCCGCTTCGGGAATCCGAAGATGCCCCGGCGTTCCGCGTCCGTTCCTGTGAAACATATAGTGCGTTATTTTCTCATCCGCAACTTTTGCACACACTTCTCCTATTGCATCATCCCATGACTTATCATGGCATAATAATGTTGTACAGCAGATAATATGTGCCTGCGGATATTTCTCCCGCAGCTTATCCAGAAAATCTTTGTATTTTTTTCTCCAAAGTTTTGCCTTATCGCCGTGATAATCTTCTTTCATGAAATCTTCGGGATGGCTGTCGTTTTGTCCGATTGCCACAATGACAACCTGCGGCGTATAACATGTAAAATCCCACGGCGTCGCTTTACCGAATCCCGGATTGTAGTGCACTTTATCCCACACACTTTCCATTCCGATGTAATTCGGTTCCTCAAACCATCCGATTCCATCCATCAGGGCAATTCCGCCCTGTGCGATATCATGCAGTTCCGCATGGAGATTTCTTGCCGTTATCCACGCATAAGAATACCAGCTATTGGAAAATTCCCCGTTATGCTCCGGGTCTTCTTTTCCGAGATAATGAACCGCTTCCGACACTTCTCCCGCCGATACGGAGTCGCCGTAAACTTCGATTCTGCGTTTTAATCTCTCCGGTGCAGGAAGCAGCCGGCTTCCCTCCGACAATATCAGTTCTTCCAAAATCAGTTCATGACAACTGTCCATGCGCTTGAATATCATAACGTCATGTTCGCTGTCTTGTTCCTCTTCTAACAGCGTAATCACTGTTTCGCCTTCCGCATTTAGGTCAAATCGTTTCTGTGCGCCGTCCACAACCGCCCCTATGACGCTGTTCCAGTATAAACGGCGGTTTACTACCCGAAGCTGTGCGCTCTTACCATAAAAACGAAAAGATAAAGAAGTTGCCGGAAAAACAAATTCCGGTTTCTTCGGATTTCTCCTGTCAATCCTGCCGGTATACAAAAGGTTTTCATTGTCCAGTTCTACTTTCATAAACAATCTCCTGCTTATAACAACTCCAGATTCTTCTTAATGAACTCGCATCTCTGTTTTACACAGTCAGGTGAACGATGCGGGTCGCGCGGCGTATTAAACAGGTAATCCTCCATCTTATCAATCGTTGTTGTCGCAACGTGCATTCTCGTGTCACAGGAAGCGTAATACAGATAAATATCGCCGTTTTCCCTTGCGATGGCGCCGTTTGTAAACACAACATTGGAAACATCGCCCACACGTTCTTTACCAAGCGGCACTAAGAATACGCCTGACGGCTCCGCAAGTACTTTTGCCGGATCATTTAAATCCGTTGCAAAAGCATACAGTACATAGCGCAGTCCTGCTGCCGTATTACGTACGCCGTGCGCGAAATGAATCCAGCATTTTTTCCCTCTGATGGGCACTGCTCCCGCGCCGTTTTTCGCTTCCGTCAATGTATGATAAATTCTTCTGCTGATAATTTTTTCTTCATCAATCACGGCATGTTCAATATCATCACACAGTCCGAATCCGATTCCGCCGCCGCTTCCTGTCTCAATAAAGCCGTCCATCGGTCTTGTGTAAAAAGCATATTTCCCGTTTACAAATTCCGGATGCAGGGCAACATTTCTCTGCTGCGGTGACTGGAGTGTTTTCAAATTGTCCAGTCGTTCCCATTTCTTTAAGTCCTTTGTCCGGACGATACCCGCCTCCGCTACTGCTGCGGAAAGGTCCGCATTTTCCTTATCTTTGCTTTCCGAACAGAACACACCGTAAATCCAGCCGTCCTCATGCTTTGTCAGACGCATATCATAAACATTTGTCTCGTCCGGACAGGTATCCGGCAGTTCCACCGGATAATCCCAGAAATGGAAACCGTCAACGCCGCTCTCGCTCTCTGCTACGGCAAAGAAAGATTTTCTGTCATTTCCCTCCACTCTGACTACCAGATGATACTTTCCGTTCATATAGATGGCGCCGGAGTTCATCACCGCATTAATGCCAAGCCGTTCCATAAAATAAGGATTGGTTTCCTCATTTAAATCATATCTCCAATGAACAGGTGCAAACTCACGGGTCAGCACCGGATATTCGTATCTGTCATAAATACCGTTGTAATAATCGCTTTTTCTGTTTTTTGCTGCAACAAGTCTGTCTACTTTTGCTTTCTCCACATAATATTGTTTATGTATCATCTCTCATTCTCCTTATCACTTCAAAACACATTCTTCCGTTATGGTATGGACACTTCCACGGCTCTACAATCGGTTTTTCCAAAGGCTTCCTGTTCTTATCCAAAGCCCAGTACCACTCGGAACATCTCTTATCTACCAGATTGTCCCTGATATACCCCCAAATATCTTCCGCCGCTTCCAGATATTCTTTATGTTCGGGCGACTTCTGATAGCCGTTTAAAAATCCTACTACGGCTTCCGCCTGCACCCACCAGACGCGGGTGGTATCCACAACGCCATTCTCCGCCTCATTGACAAGGGAATGGTCGATGTACGCCCTTTTATATATATTTTCCGTTATTGTCTTCGTTATCGGGGAAAGTTTTGCCGTATAGGCATCATCACCCAAAACCTCCAATCCCCTGTCAATCAGCCATGCCGTCTCAATGTCATGTCCGTAGGAATACAGGTCTATCAAAGTATTCCATGTTCTGTCAAAAAAGACTTCCTGACGTCCGATTTTGCTGTTATACACTTTATCTGCAGCCAGGTCCAACATGTACCTGATATTGTCTGCTACTTTACTGTCATGGGTAACGCGGTACAGCTCCGTATATGCTTCAAACACATGCAGCAGCGTATTCATCGTCTTTTCCGCCATGACGCCGTTTTCTGATAATTTATCATTTTCCGCCGGTTCAAACCGGATATTAAACGCCTCTAAATAGCCGTATTCATCCTTACACTTTGTTTCGACTATGTGATAGAGTTCCTGCGCTATTTTAAGCGCCTGCTCATCTTTTGACGCATCATAATAAGAAGACAGGGCATAGATGGCAAATGCCTGATTATAAGTATGTTTCGTCGTATCTTCCGGCTTTCCGTCAAAGGAAAGCGACCAGTAAATACCGCCGTTTTCTTCATCCAGACAATGGTCTTTCAGAAACTTAAAAGCATGATTGGCATCTTGTAATAACTGCTCATCCTTTAACAATAAGTAAGCGTTGGAAAAAAACCAAAGGATCCTGCTGTTTAAAATACATCCTTTCACAGCTTTTTTATCTATTGCCAAGTCATATCCCATATATCCGTAAAAACCGCCATACTCTTCATCCCGCAGGCGCTGCCAGAACGGAATGATGTCGCCCTGCAAATGCTCTTTGACCTGTGTATCAAACATTTTCCTCTATGCTCCCTTCTCATTCTACAAATTTCTCGTATAATTAGCGGATTCCGATTTCCGTATCCGTCGCATTTACAACACTGTGCTCTTTGATATAATCTACAATTTCGTCAACCTGTGTAAAGGCAAGACCTACATAGGTATCTGCCGCACCGTAATAAATTGCGATTCTTCCTGTTTCCGCATCCTGCATTGTTGCACACGGGAATGTTACATTCGGAACAAATCCTCTTTCTTCATACCATTCTTCTGGTGTCAAGAGGAATGTCTCGCAGCGGTATTTTACAACGGACGGATTATCAATATCAAGAATAGCGCCGCCGATGCTGTATACATATCCGTTACAGGTTCCGGTTACACCGTGATAGAATAAGAGCCATCCCTCGCTTGTCTCAATCGGAGCTGCGCCGCCGCCGATTTTTAAACTCTCCCACCATTCACTTCCTTTGCTCATAACATGGCGGTGTTTGCCCCAGTAAACCAAATCCGGACTCTCTGAAAGAAAAACATCACCAAAAGGCGTATGTCCGCTGTCGCTCGGACGGGAAAGCAGTAAGAAATTACCGTTTACTTTTCTTGGGAATAATACAGCGTTTCTGTTAAACGGCAGGAACGGATTCTCAAGTCTGGTAAAGGACTTAAAGTCCGTTGTCTTCGCCATACCGATAGCTGCGCCAAAAAAGTCCTGACACCAGATAATATAATAGGTATCTTCTACTTTAACCAGTCTCGGATCATAAGCGTATACCGGCATAAAGTCGTTGCCCTTTTCATCCTTAAAAGGAATTTTTTCTTCATCAAATTCCCAATGGATAGCATCCTTGCTTCTGCCCAGATAAATGTACGGAATACCGTTTGTCTGTTCTCCACGGAATACGCCGATAAAAGCGCCCTCATACGGCATAACTGCACTGTTAAAGATTCGTGCAACACCTTTGCACGGATTACGCCCGATAATCGGATTCTCAGTGTATCTCCAAACCGGTGCATCCTTTAATCCCTCCGGCTTTTCCTGCCACGGCACATTCGGTGTGGAAATTCCATAAATTTTCACTTTGCTCATTTTGGTAGTCTCCTTTTCCTGATAATCTTTCTTTCATTCTAATTTAACAAAATCTATATGTCCACTATCAAAAACATTTATCTTTTACCATCATTTTTTTACCCTTTAACCGCACCTGAAGTTAAACCTGAATAAATCTGTTTCTGGAATGCAAGGAAAATAATCAAAGCCGGTATCAGACTGATAATAACGCCTGCACAAATCAGGTTATACTGGCTTCCCAGCGGTCCGGTAAAAGTATATAAAGACATTGCAACTGTCTGCAGTTTCGGGTTCATCAGATAAAGCTGCGCACTGTAGTACTCGTTGTATACACCTACGCCTTTTAAAATCATACAGGTAACAATCGCAGGCTTTAACAATGGAAACAGGATTCTAAAGAAAATCGTAAAATAATTTGCCCCGTCCATATATGCCGACTCATCCAGTGAAACGGAAATATTCTCGAAAAACTGAATAAAAATATAAATCGAAATAACATCCGTACCCATCATCAGGATAATATAGCCGTATAAATGGTCGATAAACCCGATGGAATACATTAACTGGTATGTAGAAACCTGCATTGCGATACCCGGAAGCAATGTTGCAAACAAAAATAAGTTTCGAATCAGTCCGTTTCCGGGGAATTTAAAGCGGTTCAGCACATAAGCAAGCATGGAACCAATCATAACCGAACCTAATACAACAACCACAACGACAATAGCCGAATTGATAAATGCTCTGCCCATATTGGCTTTTTGAAAGGCATCAATAAAATTTTGAAAATTCAGCCAGTTCTCCGGCGGCGTCATTACGTTGGTTGCCTGATATTCCTCATTCGTCTTAAACGCTGTAATCACACAGGATACGAT
>CAMWMM010000120.1 GCA_947175285.1 uncultured Lachnospiraceae bacterium | reverse complement strand
TTATTTTATAGGAACTGCGAGTTTTTGTATATCCGCTGTTTTATTTTGCGCTTACCCTATTTGTTTATTTGCCAAACTTTTTAAGAAGCTCTTTTATACACATACATTTCTCTATCTCATCCAACCCATCAAGAACCTGTACACTATCCGGAAGTCCTTGATAATACGCCCACTGTTCCTCCTTGTAATGGGTATAATCTACCGCATCCATATAGTCCTCTAAAAACTCCCTATCCTCTGCTTCACTGCATAATTCTTCAAAGACACCTACCTATGCTTCAAAACGTCATTCATGTTTGTTTCGCCTTCTTTGCTAGAAATAATATTGTATTTTATAGGCAGTATTATCAAGCCAGACATTTATTTTCACAAGATAATATCCTATCACTTCATCTTTAAAAAGTTGGTGATAGGATATTAAAATCTATTGGACTAAAGTAAGCAATTTCAAAACCTGATTAGTAATTTAGCAATCTGACTATTTTACAGATAAAAAAGATATAGGTTTTGTCTCAGATTATAAAGTTGTAGTTTTGACAGAGTTTTTTCATGTATTCTGTGAATACCTCTTAGGAGTGAAGAAAAAATAAGCAGCAATCTGTTGTTATAGCACAGACTGCTGCTTATTTTTTCTTGAACCGATAGCCACTTTGCATACAGTCTGTATTCAAAGTGGCGTATCCGGATTATCCTCTATTTTTTCTCTTATATGACGGATATGGCTCATAACAATGTTGTAATCACCAGAATACGGTTCCTGCCAGACAATATCATATATCTGTTCTTTACTGTATATTCTGCCGGGACTATTGGCTAATAGATATAAAATCTCAAACTCAATATAAGTAAGTCCAATGTCAATGTTATTTACCGCCACATTCCTTTTATTTGCATCAATTTCCAATGCTCCTATATGGAATAAAGTCGCTTTTCCAAGTATATCCGAACAATCATAATGGAAATCATCATGTATATTATGCAGTATTCTTTCGCAAGCATCTTCTTCGTTATCATCGAATGATAAAATAATAATCTTTCCCATTTACACCGCTTCTTTCTTATACTGTACCTCTCCAATCATCTCAAACCATACAATGCTATTACAATACATACATTTATTCCAATCACAATAATATGTTTTTTCCATGTCAGACTTAAATATCCAACAAATTCCCGGATAAAAGCATTTAGCGTAAAATACCATTTTGTTTTTGCACCAAAACCCACACATTTTATGCCCTGCCGCTTTGCCAGTATTAGTGCCCTGAGCATGTGATAAGCAGTTGTAACAACAATAATTTGCGGATTCTGTTTATTTATCAATTCCCTTGAAAATCGCAGGTTCTCCTCTGTGGACACAGATTTCTGTTCCAAAATGATTTTTTCCGCACTTACGCCTTTATCAATCGCATAATCTGCCATAGCTTTACTTTCTGGAATGTCCTCTCCTGAACCTTGTCCGCCAGACATGATCAGTACAGCATTTGGATTATAGCACAACAATTCTATTCCTTTTTCAATTCGTGCTGCAAGTAACGGCGTAACCCTGCTTCCAATAATTCCTGACCCCAGTACAATAATGTAATCTGCGTTTCTTTTCTTTTTTAAGTGAAGAAGATTGAGCACTGCGGAAAGTGAATACACTGCCAGCAACAATAATATATATACTGCTATGAAACTAATAATTTTATAGAGCGTTGTACCCAATGTATTCTTACCCAAATTTCCAATTACTGGAAAGAACACAAGATAGATACATAAAAGAACAGAAAACAATATCGACAATAAATTTGTCGGTTTTATTCCTTCATGTCTAATAACCCTTACTCCTTCTATAAAAAACACAAGAATCAGAATTGTTGGAAACAAAACAACACTCCCCACTGCCAAAATACACATAACAATCAGTATTCCAATCACTAAATCATGCGCTGCCAGCCATTCTGAACATTGGTATAAGACAAATAACAGAAATACCGACAGACATATCATCATAATCGAAAATGAAGCTCCGCTCCACAATGTTCTGGAATCATGCAGCATAATCCCCACAAATAGACAGACTGAAATAACAAATATAAGAAACGCAAACTGCCACACAACAGCCCCCTCATCCTTCAAAAAAAGTATTCTTCTGCTACACGACTGTTTTTCCTTTTTCCGTCGTGCAGCAGATTTTCATAATTTATTAGTATTATAATTCATTGATAGTTGCCGTAATCGGCATATTTCTGATCCGCTTTGCGGGTGCATATACCGCTAACGCAGCAGAAGCAATATCGAATACAAGAATAATAGCAATTAAAACAATCGGCAAACTCCACTGGCTTCCAAAATACCGTGTAACCAATTTCACATACAAAAAGCGGCTTAGAGCAATTCCTATACCACTGCCAACTATAAGCCCAGAGATAGCGTAAGTAAAGGCTTCCGCACCAATCATCCGGGTAAGCTGTTCCCCATCCATACCAACCGCCCTCATAGCTCCATACTGCTTTATCCGGGCAGTTACACTCATGGAAATGCTGTTGATAATATTAAACAGCGTAATCATGGCAATGATTGCCATAAAACTATACAGCAGAAATTTTACAGCCAGATAAGTATTGGCATTTTGCTGATTACTCTGACGCTGGTCAGTAAAAATAACATCGCTTTTCGTAAGACTGTTGATTTGTTTTACTGTTTCATCCGTAGCCTTGCTGCTTAATTGTATTCCAATCATACTGTAATTCTGCTCCCCTGTCAGCCGGGCAAAAGTTTCCTGTGAACAAATCACGCTATATTCGCTGGGATACAGCCCGCTGGATATGCCACATGCAACTTCAACCTCCTGTCCCGCTATCTGAATCGTGTCTCCAACTTTTATCGGATTATCTTTATTCAAAACAGTCATAACCTTATCGCTGTCCCCATAGATTTCTGACAAATCTCCCTGCACAAGGCTGTCCTTGGCACAATCAAGCATATACTGGCTATATGACGTTATATTTACATGGTCAATGTCCGGTCGTGAAGAATTAACTGAAACATTCTCCATGTAAGAACTGCCCCAAATATACTCTACACCTGTAATTCCGCTAATAGTGTTAGCCAAACTCTGATCCAGTACACGCTCATTTGCATAGCCAGTAAGGGTAATATCCGGCTGCCATGAACGCATTGTGGGGAGCAGCTCATGCGCAAAATCCAACCCTACTGAAATGCAAAGAAACAGTATAATGCTGAGTGAAAAACTGGCTGTCAACAAAAACCAGTTTTTCTTAGATGCTGTTGCATGGTGAATGCCCAATGTCCTTTCAACCTTTCTGATCTTCCGTTTTGTTACATGGCGTACAGAAAGTGCCGTATCCGCATTTCCGGAAACCGCTGCCATCGGAGAAACCTTAGATGCATGTTTCGCAGGTGACTGCGCCGCCAGCAGGACAGTTACAATTCCAACCATCGCCCCACTGATTAGTCCAACAGGGCTGAGGGCAAATACCGGCATAGCGGCAAATTCACCGCCAATCCCATAGCGGAGCAATGCACAAATGCCCCATTCGATTACAGTACCTATGATTAACCCAACAGGCACAGCCGTTTTGCACCAATTTAACGCTTCCAACCGTACATACCGGATAATCTGTTGGCGACTTGCACCAATACAGCGCATCATGCCAAAGAATTTTGTCCGCTGCGCCACATTGCTGTTCATACTGCCGGAAATCATCAATACACCAGCCAATAA
This sequence comes from uncultured Lachnospiraceae bacterium, assembly GCA_947175285.1. The sequence goes on along the minus strand of CAMWMM010000120.1, from coordinate 6,878 downwards.
TACCAAAATAAACAAGACTGCCGCTATTCCGTAAATATTATGCATGGATTCATTGCTGCTTTGTCCGGCGAGCCCCATAATTGCCGTATTTTCCGAAATATCCTCCTCCGGCAAATAATACTGCTGTCTGATTTCCGCCATAATACCGGATGCCTTTGACACATCCTGAAACTGAATGTAACAGACTGGATTGATTGGGATATTGTTTTGTTCCATGATCGAAATATATGCATCCCGCATCATATAGACAGCAACCATATATGTCTGATCCCGATAATACGCTGCATCGTCTGAACCAAAACCGCATACCGTAAAATCCCTATTCCCCGAAGGTGTCTTTACTGTCACCAGATCGCCAATCTTTACATCTAACGCAAGTTTCGCATTGGAACTAAGCATAACGTCATTGTCACTCTGCGGCAGACAGCCTTCTTCAAGGGCATTCATAAGCTCTGCCAAATAAATACTGTCAGTACCATATAATGCAGCTTTTTTCTCTCCAATATAGTAAGGCTGCTCTGCATCTGCATTAAATATTTCCGACCAGCCGATAGCGGCAACATCCGGACGCCGGCTGATTTCTTCTGCTGTGTCCCGAGAGATATTTTCCAACTGGATATGCCAGTTTCCATGCTTCTGCTTAAGCTTCTCACTTTGATTCCGAATGAACATATCTGCCACACTGAAAATCGCAGTTACAAGCAATACGGAAATGATAATGCAGAAAATCGTCATACGGTTTTGCCGTTTCCGAACCTTCCCCGAAATAGTCACAAGGCTTAAATAACTTTTCATTCCCTGCACCTCCCTAAATCAGTAAGTTCTCCGTCTGATACCTGCAGGATACGGTCTGCCGTCTGCGCAATACTGCGGCTATGTGTAATCATAATGATTGTCTGCTCATATTTCTTTGACGCTTCTTTTAGTAGCGCAATCACTTCACTGGTATTCTGCGAATCTAAATTTCCCGTCGGCTCATCTGCAAGTATTAGAGCCGGGCGGCTAAACAAAGCACGACCAATCGCCACCCTCTGCTGCTGTCCGCCAGATAACTGGCTGGGCAGGTGATTCCGGCGTTCCTTCAAATTCAATATATCTAGTAAGTCCTCCAAATATTTTCTATTTGGCTTCTGGTAATCCAAAAGTACCGGAAAGATAATATTCTGCTCCACCGTCAGTTCGGGAACAAGGTTAAATGCCTGAAAGATAAATCCAATATTCCGGCGACGGAATACGGTAAGATGCTTCTCTTTCATGGAAAACGTATCTTTCCCATCAATCATCACTTTGCCGGAAGTAGGTACATCCAATGCGCCCAACATATTCAGCAGTGTGCTTTTGCCGGAACCGGATTCCCCTACTACCGCAACAAATTCTCCTTTCGGAACTGAAAAACTGACATTTTTCAACGCATGGACAGCGGTTTCCCCTGCCCCATAAGTTTTTGAAATTCCATTTACTTCCAATAAATTCATGCTATGCCTCCTGTTACTTTTTTGTTCTGATAAAGTCATGGGTGTTATCCCTCCTTCAACAAAGAAGTATAACACCCAATCCTTACTCTGATATTTCTCTAAACCGACAATTTTGTAATATTCTCCTCAAAAATGAACGAATTTCTTACAATTTTGTAATTTTTAATATATTTATAATAAAAGCACTTCCTTTTCCCAAAACACTGTCTACTTTAATATTACCGCCATGCAGTTCAACAACCGCCTTTGTCAGCGACAATCCAAGCCCAAGCCCCTGTGTATCTTTAGAAAAACGGCTGCGGTAAAAACGCTTAAAAATATGATAAATATCTTCGGAATGGATACCGCACCCATTATCTTTCACCACAATCTGTAACATATCTGATATCTGTTTCCATTTAACACAAATGCGCTTTCCTGCATCCGTATGGTCAAAGGCATTTTTTACAAGGTTGCTGACTGCTTCCATCATCCATTCACGGTCACAAAAAAGCATAATATCATCATCTCCGGAAAGGATAAGTTCTTTCTGCTCTTGTTTTGCACGATATGCAAAATGCTGTTCAATATCATGCATCATGTCAGATACATTCTCAAAATTTCTCTCTAGTATGATCGTTCCGGCATCCAATCTGGTAATTTTCAGCAGGTTCTGTACCAATGCTTCAATGCGGTCAAGCTCCTGCTCTGACAAAACAGTAAGCTCTTTTAAGTCCGGAAGATTCTCTGTTTCACTCTGTAAAATACCATTATAAATATTAAGAGCCGCAAGTGGCGTTTTCAACTGGTGTGAAATATCCGATATGGTGTTCTTCAGAAATTCCTTTGCCCGAAGTCCGCTCTCCGTTTGTGCGTTCAATACTGCCGCTAATGTATTAACCGAATGGAAAAGTTTATACATTTCACCCTCGTCATCACATTCAATACGGACATCCGTATTTCCTGTAAGGTAATCCTCTATTTCTGTCACTGCCGTTTCCATGATTTTATGCTGCTTATGAAAGTAACAAAAGCAGAGAAACAAAATCCCACATCCCATAAACAGAGAAAGAATAAAGAGTGCAAGCGGACTATTTTTATGAAATCTCCACAATATAATTTGTGACAGAATCGTATTGCAAAATAAAAATAGAGATACTCCTATAAACAGTGTCTTAATATCTTTGTTTGTAAATATTCTCATAAAGAAACCTCATTAAATAATATTCCATTTATATCCCATACGCCTTACGGTCAAAATCATTTGCGGATCGCTGGGATTGTCCTCAACTTTTGTCCGCAGTCTGCGGATATAGACATTCAGTGTGTTATTATCAATATAATTTCCTTCATTGTCCCACAGGTTTTCTAAAATCTGTTCTTTTGAAAGCACCATACCCGGATTTTTCATAAACAGACACAGCAGCTTATACTCCGCTACTGTCAAATCCAAAACCTCTCCATTTTTATAAACCTTTCCTTGCGTCAAAAGAATCTTTAAACCATTAGCATGAATTTCTGTATCTGTCTGTCCAAAATCGCCTGCACGTCTTAACAACGCATTGATCCGGGATAACAGCACCCCCAATTTAAAAGGTTTTGTAATATAGTCATCTCCGCCCATATCCAGTCCCATAATAATATTGACTTCCTCATCCGATGCCGTCAGAAAAATAATGGGTACTTTTGAAGTCTGGCGGACTTTTTCGCATATTTCAAAACCAGAACCATCAGGAAGCGTAACATCCAAAATCAAAAGGTCATATTTTCCATTACTCCAAGCTGCATCTGCCTCCCCTATAGTTCTTGCAATTTCCAACTCATATCCTTGTTTGTGCAAAGCAAAAGAAAGACCATTAATTAAACTCAAATCATCTTCTAACAACAATATTCTGCTCATATATAAATTCCTTTCCTAAATATCCCCTTTGACAACTTTACCAACATATATAAATAGTTATCAGCCAGCCTTTCTGTCAAGTCAACATCTATTATTAAAATCTTTCTCATCACTACTACTATCTTTTCGTTTGTCAATATTACCATCAACAAACTTTTCTTCTCTATAGGTTTTAAACCGAGCGTCCACAGGTTTTTCAGTATCTTTAGGTATAAGCCACACCCTGCTTAAATTTAACACTCCTTTAATTCGATCCTCTTTACAAAGTTTCTGCACTCGTCGTACAGATATACTCCAAAGTTCTGCGGCTTCCCTTGCAGTCATATATTCAAACATCTCTAACCTCCTCCAAAATAATAAACTAATTATAAACGTTTAAACGAATAATAGCAAGCATAAAAAAACAGGACATAGACGTTACTATGTCCTGCTATACAATAATCCTTATTCTGTCACCACAAATTTAAACCATCCAAATTCTTCATCTGTCATAGCCCGCAGCTTTCCGATTATCCTTTCCGATAATTCCATCATATCTGAATCATCAAGATACGATAAGGCATTTTGAATGTCCTCTATGACCTCGTTCCTGCCTTCTCCTGCAAATATGCAGATTAAATTGCTTTCTTCCACTGTAAACGTTGTATTCATGTTTTTACATCTCCCTCTGATTTTTCTTTTCATTTTCTTTTGTTTCATGGTCTTTGCCCTGACCGGAAACAAGAGCCTTTTTCTCTGCAAGGCGGGCTTTTAAGGAAGTCCTTGCCGCAGGACGTTCCTGCTTCTTTTTGTTTTCTTCCTTCTGTGCCTTTTCCCCTGCGCCGTTATTCAGCACATTATCCACCATGTTGTAATTCTGTTCTTCCATTTTCTCAATCTTGGCAAGGGGCTTGTATTCTGCCAGCTTTTCAAGCAGCTCCGCCGCCCTTTTTGTTTCTTCCAGGCCTGTTCCATCCGCAATCACGTCGGCAAGCCATGCCATAAGGTGGGAAGTATTGTCACGGCTGATGCTCTCCACAAGGTCAGATATGTTCTCCGTCATGTTCCGTGCATTGTCATGGTATGCGGCGGTATCATAGTCAAAAACGAAACGGTCAAACTCCACTGCAAGCTGTTCTGCAGGTGTCAGATCAGGCAGGCGCTTTTCCCATACCTTCGCTTCTAATTCATCTGTCATATTGCCGTCTATCTCCATTTCAGGAAGTTTTGTCATCAGTTCCGCTATCACTTCCATCGCCTGCGGGCTGTCCTTAATTTCGGGAATATATTCCAATATGTCAAGGTCAATCCGTTTTCCGGATAAAATATCAATTTCCACATCTTCAAACGCTTCGGCTCCCGGTGTATGGAGATTGATGCCGATTGCAGGAATCCCGTTCATGCGCTCCGGCGGTATCTGTTTCCAGATTGCAACCGCTTCATCAACGGTGGGGATATTCTCATAAAACTCGCCAAAATTGTGAAATTCGCCGCACTCCGCAACGGTCAATGTGACTTCCGGCACTGCCTGCTCCGGGTGTAAAGTTTCCCTAAGTCCTTTGTATTCAAAATTTTCTCCGTCAAATATGGTAATCTGGTCTGTTTCCTCATTAAACTCTAAGGAAAAGTCCAGCTTATTCCCCTGCTCGATATAAGCATGGTCTGCCGCTTCGATACGTTCCCCATATTTTCCCATTTCCACAAAAGGCTTGTCACATTCCGCATAGGCTTTGCACAGCCTCTCCGCATCAAGACCACTGGTATTCTTAAACCACCGTTCCTCATCATTCATGCGGATATTAAAGATGCTTACAGGCTCATTCTCCCTTGCCTCCCGCAGCCCTGCCAGATATTCCTCTGCCTGTGGGAGATAAGTTTCAAGAGTGCCTGTCCGTTGTGGTGTAATCGGATTGATGTCTACCTTTATGCCGCCGATATGAAGTCCGTTTTCGTTAAAAGTATCAAACAGAAAATCTTCACGCTCATTCGTGGACAGCTCCACCACCACATCAAGGTCAGAGCCTTCACGTTCCAATCCCCTGCATCTGCTCCCGGTCACTGCAGCATCCACAACCTCCGCATCAATGCCGTATTCCTCTAATTTTGCTTGGACATGGCATTTTACGGTTTCTTCAATCTCCGACGGGTTCATTTCGCTGATTTCATGGAACAGCTCATTTGTTTTTGCCTTAAAATCCGCCACTACATCACTCGGTGGCTCAATATGGTTCGCTTCTTCCACTTTTTCCATCAATCCATCATAATCAATCGGTATCAGTTCGTCATTGTCACGGATATTTCCCCTTGCGCCATTATCAAACGGATTTTCTTTCAAATCCTCCAAAATGTCGCTGAGAGCTTCCCGAATGCTGACATCAGGATTGTCATAAACACCGCCGTCTATCTCCTTGTAATCTGCGCCCATAATGGAATAGTCATAGCCGCCCTCTGTTTCCTGTATGCTGATATAGCGGTCTGCGATCCGAAAGGTAAGCTCCGTTTCTGTCAGCTTTTGGACATCATGTTCTCCTGTCAAGCAAGGACTAAAAAAAATTTACTTTTTCGGTTATTGAAAAAGTGCAGGCATAGCCCACACTTTTACGTTGTTCCTGTATTGGAAAAACCGCTTTCAAATTTCCAGTATATCTCTATCCTGATATTGGAATATACCTTCACCTTGTCAATCAGCTTTTCCTTGATCTCTTCTGTCAGTTCCATTTGTTCTGCATAACACATCAGCTGGCTGGCCTGCTCTCGCTCCTGCTGGGATCTTTCATTCTGTTCTTTCTGACTGCTTTGTAGTTCATCCAGCCGCTGTTCCAGCTTCTCCGCCTCAGTATCATATTCTTTCTTCTTTGCAAGAAAATCCTCCCTTGAAAGCTGGCCATCCATGTACTGTTCGTAGAGCGGCATCCATGTTTTCTTTAGGGCGGCAATAGTTTTTGTCAGTGACATTATCTCTCCATCTGCGGAATATGGGATTGTTTTATCACGTGCATTCTGTGACAGCTTTGATTCCTTTACAAACAGCTGTATCTGCTGTTTCAGGGCATCCATGACCGCACGGTCTGCCTCCTCACGTTTTATGGCCGCCCCGCGGCAGCTGCATTCCTTAACCAGATATCTCTGGCCGCACTGGATAATGCCCCTCCCAGCATTCTGCAGTTTTCTCCCGCAATAACCACAGTGATAAATATTCTTTCCTTTTCTCCCACTTTGTTTGAACATAGTTTGCTTGATTACGGAGTTTGCTTTCAGGTACAGCTCATATGACACGAGCGGTTCATGTGTATTCTCAACCCTCACCCATTCCGACGGGGCCGTCCTGACACGTTTTCCCCCTACCATGAAAGAAGATGTTTTTAACGAGACCATCGTTCCCGTGTACCGCTCGTCCCTGATCATACGGCGTATCTTTTCGGCTGTCCAGTGGCACTCCACCCCGTATATGCCCCATTCCTGCCGGTAACCCTGCATATTCTGGGTTTCTGACGGGGATGGTATCCCTTTTTCATTCAGCAGCTGTGCAATTTTTAAGGGCGACA
>CAMWMM010000119.1 GCA_947175285.1 uncultured Lachnospiraceae bacterium | reverse complement strand
TACAGATTCCATTAAGAAAAATACAAAACTTATCTAGAGTGAAAAAAGGAGAGATGTAAATGGAGAGAGAAAAATTGCCAATAAAATTTTTTGCTCCTCGTGATATTGATGAGTTAAGAATTGAAGGAAACGGTACGTCGGAAAAACCGAAGTGGGTGTTAAGCGGTCAAGAATTAAAAAATCGTGCAGAGTATTTGTTTGATTCATTAAATACTATTGAATCTATGATGGCAAAGAGAAAAGATTCTCCGGTTCCATTTTCATTTATAGCAAGGATACAGGAAGACGCTACTGCTAAATCAAAAAGAAAAGACATTGCCAACTTTTTCCAAGTTAAGGAAATGAGCAGTGTAATTGGACTCGCAGCAACAAATAAATTGATAGTTTCATTCGATTCATTAAGTGAGTTTGGGAAAATTTCAGAAAGATTAAAAGACTGCACAAATAATGATTATGCCATATCATGCATTACAGATTTTGAGGAATTTTTACCGAATATTTATGAGGTTGAAGAATCGTGCAATTATAAAATTAAGTTGATAGATTACCAAAATTATGAGCAGAATTTGGTGATGAGAAGATTATTAGAACATACATTAAACAAAAAGCAGATTGAGTATAAAAGGACAGATTATTCAGAAAAGTTTTATGTATATAAATTAAAGAATGTTACTAATGTCATGTTAGATGAGTTGAAAGAAGCAGATATATTTAATGCACTTTTTTCTGTTGAGCCAATGCCAAAGTATGTTATTTCATTGGATTTTTTAGAAGAAGATGATGATATTCCTATTAAAAGACCAGATTCTGAAAAAAGTTATATGACTATTGGAATTTTAGATAATGGAATTGAAAAAATTCCTCATTTAAAGCCGTGGATAGATATTGAACGTTGGTCTCCATATCCAGAATCAAGTATCAATCCTACACATGGAACATTTGTTGCAGGAATCGCATTATATGGAGATGAATGTGAAGGTAAGGAATGGGTAGGTCACAAAGGAATCAAGTTATTTGATGCAGCGGTTTTTCCTGATACTTCTAGGGAAGGATTAGATGAAGATGAGCTGATTGCTAATATAAAAGAGGCGGTTAAACTTTATAATGAGCAGGTTAAGATTTGGAATTTGTCTATAAGTATCACAAGACCAGTTTCTGATGATAAATTTTCTGATTTTGCAATTGCTCTGGATGCACTTCAGGATGAATATAATGTTTTGATTTGTAAATCAGCGGGAAATTGCAGAAATTTTGAAAGTAGTCGCCCTAAAGGTAGGGTGCATGAAGGGGCTGATTCTATACGTTCATTGGTAGTAGGCTCATTTGCACATAATAAAGGTATATATGATTATGCAGAAATAAATGATCCATCTCCCTTCTCAAGAGTGGGACCGGGACCAGAGTTTATTATTAAACCAGAAGTTTCACATTATGGTGGAAATGCAGGAGTAGATCCATTAGGTAATACAGTAACTACAGGAGTTAAGTCATTTGCGAAAGATGGTACTTTGGCACAAGGAGTTGGCACAAGTTTTTCAACGCCAAGAATAGCAGCATTAGCAGCGGGAATACAACAGGAATTAAGTGAAGACTTTGATCCACTTTTATTAAAAGCATTGATTAAAAGCATTGATTACGCATTCGGCGTCATATCCTAGAGAGATGACAGTTCCCACAATAGAAAGGACAAAGCAAGTCGGTTTTGGACTGCCAAGATCTGTTTCAGAAATAATATATAATTCACCATATGAAGCAACACTTATTTTACGGGATAATTTGGCGAAGGGGGATAAAATAGATATTATGGACTTCCCTATGCCGCAATGCTTGATTAAAGATGGATATTATACGGGGCAAATAATCGCAACATTAGTGTATGAGCCTATCTTAGATGCTTCACAGGGAATTGAGTATTGTCAGTCAAATTTGGATATTAAGTTTGGCTCATATGATGAAAAATTTGAAAGAGATGTTTCACAGAGGCATATTCTTAATCCTGTTGGAAGAAAAGGCGCTCAAAATCTTTTTCTTGGTAGTGTATTTAGTAAAACAAAAATGAAAAATAAATCAAGTGATTTTGCGTTAAAAGAACGATTGCAAATACAGTATGGAGATAAATATTATCCTGTTAAAAAATATGCGATTGATTTATCTGAACTAACAGAGCAGAAGAAAGTAGATTATTTGTCAAGTGATAAAAAGTGGTTTTTATTCTTACAGGGTGTATATCGAGACCATATAGAAAGACTGTCTCTATTAGAATCATTTACATTAAGTCAAGAGTTTTGCTTGATTTTGACGATTAGAGATCCCTTTTATAAAGAAGAAGTATATGATGAAGTTACACATAAGTTGGATGAATATAACTTCTGGCATTCAAATATTAAAATTGCGACAGATGTTAATATTCCGCTGTAAATTTATACATAGTCGATTGGTTTTCAAAAAACGGGAATCAATCGGCTATTTTTATGCCCGGATATTCTCAAAATCAACTGTAAATATCCAATTATGGGCAGGAAGGGAGTTGAGATTTATGCCATATATCGCACCGGAAGTCGTGCAGGAAGCAAAGCGGATGGACTTGTTGACGTATCTGAAAAATTATGAGCCTTTTGAACTGGTTCATTTTTCAGGCAGCACCTACACCACAAAAACGCATGACAGCTTAAAGATTTCCAACGGGAAATGGATGTGGTGGAGCCGTGGAATTGGGGGCAGATCGGCACTGGATTATCTGATAAAGGTCAGGGACTATACCTTTTTGGAAGCGGTACAGACGATTGCAGGGCAGGCGGCGATAACGCCGCCTGTTTCTCTACCAGCCGAAAAGACAACAGAAAAGAAACTGCTTCTGCCAAAGAAAAATTGTAATCGGACGAGAGTTGTTTCCTATCTGAAAAGCCGTGGGATTGATGCGGATATTATCAAATTCTGTCTGCAAACAGGAATTGTTTATGAAAGTGAGAATTACCACAACGCTGTTTTTGTGGGCAGGGACAGAGAGGGAAATCCCCGCTATGCCGCCTTGCGTGGCATCGGAACTGACTTTATTGGGGACGCGAATGGGAGCGATAAGAATTATTCATTTTCTGTCCCGACAGAGGGAAACAGTGAAAAAGTTCACTTGTTTGAATCCGCTATCGACTTGTTATCCTATGCCACTTTACAGAAAATGGACGGTCAGAACTGGAGGGCGGAGCATTTATTATCCCTTGCCGGAGTATATCAGCCAGCAAAAGAAATAGAGCGTAGCAAGGTTCCGGCTGCACTGACAAGATATTTAAAAGAGTATCCGGAGATTACGGAAGTGGAGTTGCATCTGGACAATGATCATGCGGGCAGAATGGCGGTGAAAGCGATTCGGACTGTTCTTCCAAGACAGTATCTGACGAGAGATAAGCCGCCGCTAAAGGGGAAAGACTGCAATGATTGTCTCTGCATCCGTCTGGGAATTGGGATAACAGAGCGGGCAAAAAAGAAGATTGGAAGGAGTTGTGAACGATGAAAAGGTATGATGTTACGATTACAGAAACTTTGCAAATGACTGTTCCGATTGAAGCGGAGAGCCTTGCGGAAGCGGAACAGATTGCAGAAAAAACTGGAATGACAGCCAGTATATTTTGGACGCAGATCATTTTGTGGGAGCCGATTTTAAGGCGAAAGAGTATGTCCGGAATAAAGATTTAGAACGGTAGGAAAGGGGGATTTTACAGTGAAGCAGTACGATATGACTATGGTGGCAGTCTCTGAAAAGAAAGTGAAAGTTTCTGCGGAGAGTGCCGAAGCCGCCGCATCAATGGTAGAAAAGATATATAACGAAACCAATATCTTAGACTTTACAAACAGGGATGTGACGGATATTTCTGTTTTAGGGAAAGCGGCGGATATGGAGGGAGCATGATTGAGCCATCTGACCGGGGAATGAAGCTGTGGTAAATCTTCTTTTTCGGTAGGTAATTATGCCGACACACGAAGCAGTATGCAGGGGGTGGAGGAAATACACAATACCAGCAAGCAACGCCTTTGGATTGCCATGCATCCTGCGGAAGCATAGCACTCCAAAGACAGCTTGTTAGGGGAAAATCCCCTAAAACCCCTATTAAGCAGAGCCGGGAGATTCCGGCAAATAGGAATAAGCATGGCGGCAGTATGCCATGCGGGAGAGGTGAGGCAGTATGTTAGTATTTATAGGTGGAATCTTTGTAGGCGGTATCATGGGTGTTGTAACGATGTGTCTGTTACAGATTAACCGTCTGCACAGGAACGATATGGAGGTGGATGAATGAGGAAAAGGGATATTCCTTTTTTGTTCCGGTTAAATAAAGAGGAAGCAGACGCATTCCGGGAGCGGGTACAGAAAAGCGGAATCAGTCAGGAAGCCTATGTGCGTCAGGCAATCAGCGGGAGGGTGCCGAGGGATGCACCGCCGCCTGATTATTATTCCATGATGCGGGAGCTGCATAAGATCGGCAACAATCTAAACCAGATTGCACAGAAAGCGCACACTCTGAATGTGGTTGATGTGCAGAGATATGACAGCGATATGCGGAAGTTTGATGAAGTAGTCAGGCTGGTTACGGAAGCGGTGATCCTGCCGGAAAAAACAGAATAATGGCAACCACATCTATCTGGAGCGTCAAAGGCTGGCTTGGGAAAGTTGTTATCTATGTGGAAAATCCGGATAAAACCATGAATCCGAAAATTGCAAAATTGCCGGAACTGTCCGGCATGGAGGAAAACGGGACGCAGGGACTATCCGATGTGATTGCCTATGCGGTCAATGCGGAAAAGACGAGACAGGCGAATAAGGCAGGGACGTCGGAGGGCAGCGGCATAGATGATGAGGGTGAGACAGTTATGCAGCAGTATGTGTCCGGAATCAACTGCACTCCGACAACTGCCCGGTCAGAAATGATGGCAGTAAAAAAGCGGTATGGGAAAGACGAGGGCATTATGGCGTTTCACGGTTATCAGTCTTTTGCACCGGGAGAATGTACCCCAGGCATGGCGCATGAGATAGGAGTGAAACTTGCAGAGGAATTATGGGGGAGTCGTTTTCAGGTGATTGTTGCTACCCATCTGGATAAAGCACATCATCTGCATAATCATTTTGTAGTGAACGCTGTTTCTTTTGCGGACGGACTGCGGTATCACCGCAGTAATCAGGATTACCGGGATATGAGGGACGCTTCAGACAGGCTATGCCGGGAATACGGATTGTCTGTTATAGAAAAACCAGAGAGGAAAGCAAAGCATTACGGGGAATGGCGTGCGGAGAAAGAAGGCAGACCAACGTATCTTGGAATGATAAAGGCGGATGTGGATGAAGCCATAGCAAAGGCGAGGACGGAAAAACAGTTTTTCCATTATCTGAAAGAGAAAGGGTATTTTATTAAGTTCGGGAAGGATATTACCGTGCGGGCAGAGGGCAGGGAACGGGGAATGAAACTTGCAAGGAATTTAGGGGAGGAATATACCATAGAATCCATCCGCAGGCGTATACTCACGCAGACAGTAAAGAAAACAGTATCACCGGTTCCGTCCCCGGAAAAGAAAATTTATGTCCTAAAGGTTCATGGGAATCTACGCCGGACAAGAAAGATCGGGGGACTTCGTGGTCTGTATCTGCATTACTGTTACCTCTTGGGAATCCTGCCAAAGAACAGACCGCCCTTATCTCCGAATCAGATACACATTCTGCTGCGAGAAGATTTAATAAAACTGGATATGATTTCAAAGGAAACAAGGCTGCTCTGCTATCATCGGATAGATACGAAGGAGCAGCTTTTTTCTTTGAAAGAAAATTTACAGGAGAAAATGAGGCGGCTTATCGAGGAAAGAAAGCATTTGCGGTATAAGAGCCGCAGTGTGAAAGAGGGTGAAAAGCTGGCGGAGATAAAAGAGGAAATTTCCGCCCTTACAAAGCAGATTGGAGAATTGCGGAAGGAGGTGGGACTTTGTGACAGGATAGAGGTACGTTCTGTCATGATAAAAGAAAAATTAGAAGCTATACGGGAAGAAACCAACAGAGAAAAGGAGGGAAAAAATCATGAACACATCAGGCGAAGCCGCTGATCAGGTAGTGCGTATGTCACTGGAAGTGGGAGAAGCCGCCCTGAAAATTTCTGGCGAGGGAGCTAAACAGCTTGCAGTGCTTTTGTATGCCATTTTAAAAGAGCAGAAAAAGACAAAAGGCAGGGCAAGGCTGGAGACTTTGATACGTTCGGGAAAGCCGCTTACTGTCTTTTCGGTCAAGGAAAGCGACCTGAAAAAATTCGTTCAGGAAGCGAAGCGATATGGGATTCTTTATTGTGCAGTCCGTGATCCGAAAGGAAGCAGCGACGGCATGGAGGACATTATGGTGAGGGAAGAAGATGCGCCCCGCATCAACCGCATCGTAGAACGCTTCAGATTTGCGTCTGTTACGGAGGCGGCGCAGATTAAGACGGAAATCCAGAAAGCAAGGGAAGAAAAATCTCATGCCAAAGAGGAAAAACCGCAGAAAGCAGGAACGCAGAAGGAAAGCGTAGAGTCACGGACAGAACCGGAAAAGGAAAAACCGGAGAGGACGGAAGAAGATATGCTGGTGGATGAACTGCTTGGGAATCCGGTACAGAAAGAAGGAACAGAGCGGGAAAACCCCTCTATGGCAAAGACCGAGAAATCCCAACAACCTGTATATAAGTGCCATCGGGAAGTATGGACATGGGTTCCCCGAACATGGACGGGGCTGCATAGATGTGCATCCCTGTCCCTGAAAAACGGACATAACAGACTGGAAGGGGATGTTTCCCGGCGACGGATGTATTAAGCGGGATAAAAGACAGGGCGAGAGATGGAACAAGTACAAAAATGACAGAGTTTTTAAACGGTTTCATAATAATCTCCTTATGCCTGAATGCAGGGTTATCACTTGTTTCCAGTGGGATCCGAAAAGTTCCATGGAACCTATGGCTTCAATATTATACTGAACACCGAATATATTTGCAGTATAACTACACAGAAAACCTTTTGTTTGCATATCAAATTTTGCACCCTACAGCAAATTTTTGCGGTGTGCAGTATAGCACAATTATCCGGTTAGTTCAATACAAGATTCGATTACTGTTGATAAAAATCAACAAAATGGTATACTTTATTAGTCAGAAAATTAAAATGTATTGGAGGAAAATGCAAATGAAGAGGAAACTATCAAAAATGCTTGCCATTGGTGCCTTTCTAGGTTTAATGGCAGGAACAATGACCGGATGCGGAAAGACAGAGATTGATGTCATGGAAGGCCTGACAGTGGAGTTTAACGGTATAGACGGACAGGGGACAGCAAGCCTTTCAAATAAATATTTCTGGGAAGAAGCTGCCTTTGAGGCGGCAGGGATCAGCGATTCAGAGGATTTATCAATTCTGGGAAAGATGGCAGCGATAGAGGAGGCAGTATCATATGAAGTATCCCCTAAGGAAAACCTGTCCAATGGTGATGAGGTGACGGTCAGGGCTGACGTGGATAATGAAACTGCCGGAGAGTACAAGATAAAGTTTACGGCAGAAGAAAAGAAGTATACGGTTAAGGGGCTTAAGGAGATTGAACAGATCGACCTGTTTGAAAATATTGATGTGGAGTTTCAGGGGATTGCACCATATGTAAAAGCTTACATCAAAAATGGGAGCAGTAACCTGCCCGTGTATGTAAGTTACAGGCTTGATAATAATGAGGGGCTTTCTGCAGGTGATACTGTCACTGTGACGGCTGAATACGATGCCGGCCAGCTATTGGAACGCGGTTACACTGCGGGGGACGGGACAAGGGGATTCGTGGTCCCGGAGTGTGACAGCTATGTAACAGGACTATCCCAGATACCGGATGATACAATGGCAAAGATGAAGAAACAGATAGAGGATGCTATTCAGGCAAAAGGATGGGACACAGTGACCGGCGTGGAATTTGCAGGAAACTATTTCCTGTCTTTAAAGCCGGGGATGAATGGCAGTGATTATAATACGGTGTATGTGCTGTACAAGATCGAGGATGTGGATATGGAAAATCCTGATGAAAAGCTGTATTTCTATACATATAGGAAATTCAGCAATCTGGTTCTTTTAAAAGACGGGACATGCAGCGTGGACCTGAGCAGATACGAGATGCCATCCGGCTCTGTTTTTTCAAAGAGAGTATTCAGCGGGGACATATTCTGGAGGGGAGATTACTATTACGAGGGTTTTCAGGACATGGATACGATGTTCAATAAATGCGTGACAAAAAACATAGAGAGTTATGAATATGAATCCAATGTAACAGGCGAATAGCGCCATTGAAAGGAAAGGGCAAATGAAAAGAAGACTATATACGATTTTGGTCATAGCCGCCTGTTTTTTTACGGGGTGTGGAACGGGCAGTGCAGCTGAAAAAAGCATGGATGGCTATGCAGCGGAGGCAGATCCTGATACTCCGGTTATATCGGAAGAAACGAAAAAGACATCTTCCGGGGAAACGGAAGTAATGGAAAGTATAAAAAGTGAAAGCACAGATGATACAGATACTGCTGCTGGTGTCTATGATGGGATATTGGACATGTTTTATTATAAAATACTGGAAGGATGGGACTGCACGGAAGATGTAAGCTATATGTTTTATTGGGACTATACTTCGGTTGAAACCCTGTCTGATGCAGGATATGCAATGGCTGATCTGGATGGGAACGGGGTGCCGGAGCTGCTGGTCAGCACTGTGGAAGATGCGGCAGACGGCATGATATTTGACCTGTATACGTATGCGGATGGGAAGGTTATCCATGCGGCGACAAGCGGGGAACGCTACTGTTATTATCTGTGTGAGGATAATACGATTTATTACTGGGCGACAAGTGGGGCGAGCAACAGCACACAGATCAATTACAGCGTGGATGCAGGCACAGGGCGGCTGCACCCGGAAAAAATAGTGGCATTCGACCAGAATGAAGACAAGGACAGCCCTTGGTTTTACGGAACGCAGGATCATTATGACAGAATGGACGGTCTGGATTTTGATAATATGTCCCATATTACGGAAAGCGAAGCACAGGACATCTGTGACAGCTGGAAGACAAAAGCCATTGAACTCACATTGTTTGAAGAATACTCCCCGCAGGGTGGGAAACCGGCGGATATGCTGCTGAAACAGGCTTTCCAGTCAGCGGCCGGTTCTGAAACGGAGCTGTGTTTCGTCTGCGAAGACTTTGACGGGGACGGGACAGTGGAAGCGTTTGGGATCACAGGGACGGATGACGGGATTGACCTGAATGATGCCAGAATCTATTATATCGATCCAGAAGGGACTGCATCTTGCATCGATACAATCCCGGTTATATTTGGGTATGGCGGTATAACTCCGGGAATGAACTGGGTAATGGATGCCGGAGAGGCAAAATTTCTGACGGTAGGAGGGGCGGACGGACAGGAAACATGGCTGTATGGTGTAAGGGACAGTGCAGCATATCAGCCGGAAGTCTCTGGGCAGCATGCCGATTTCGGGAAGATTGAGGACGGCCGTTTTATTGCGCAGCCGCATGAAGGCGGGGAAGGATATTATATACTTCACTACAGCTATGATCCTGAGACAGGTGAATTTGTCCTAATTGATGGAGATGGAAAGTCAGCTGCGCCGGAAACGGGAACGGCAGGATATGGGCATGAGCATATGTATACAGGCACAGTGACCTTAGAACCTACTTGCACGTCCAGCGGTACAGAGACTTTTACCTGCTCCTGCGGGGACACATATACAGAAACCTTAGATCCCTCAGAGCATGACTGGGAGAGAAGGGAAGAACTGGTCAGCCACGAGTTTAGTGGAAATAAGGAGTCGACAGTTGTAAAATGGACTTCCGTCTGTAAGGTATGCGGGGCAACGCGGAATTTTTGACCGATTATTTCTGGAAGGTTGTCTGTAAATGTATAAAAAGTCTGGCCTGATTTCTTTATGTAGTTAAAGGTGTCTTTTTTGCATTTAACGAAAGATGATGCAGTTGGAATTAGCAATGACAAATTGGGCAGATGGTGTAGAAATGAAAAACGTTCGGAAGGGGCAGATATTTATCTGCCCCTTTCCTTATACATATGCTGGTGTAATCGTATGTATGCTGTTAATATTCATCAGTGCTTTTGTCCCGCCGTAGTAGAGGGTGAATTTATATTCAGAAATCCTCTAACCATTTTACATTCGGCCTGTTCTTAATTTTATTCCACTTGGTTGCGAGCTCATCATATGTAAGGTCAATGAAGAGTTTGTCTGTCGGGTATGTATGGTCTATACAGCTGCCGTCATGGGTCAGCCTGTTTTGTATTATCCCATATGAACCATTCTCATATCTGACTGCCCTGAAAATGACACCTGTATAGATCCGTTCAAATAATGTCCCGAATTCTTCTAAAAGCTCATCGATATAAAAGTACAGTGTCCGGAGGGATTCTCTAAATTTATCCGGCAGTGGCTCCACGATTTCAACGCTGTTGAGGGATGGGAATAGTATGGGGTGGAGGCTGTTGTGCTCTTTATCATATCTGTTGAAAGAAAAGTTTTTATTAACCCGTTTTACATATAAGACATCTGATTGTCTGCTACATTTTTCAATGTAATAATATCTGCCTTTTTTGAATCTCAGACTTGTTGCAAAAATTAACTGTCCGGTTTTTATTTCTTTTTCATTTTTATCTACCATACGTTATTATCCTTTAAAAAAGTTCTACCTGTGCGGTTGGAAAAATGTCTACTTCATAATATATATTTATTCGGTATA
>CAMWMM010000118.1 GCA_947175285.1 uncultured Lachnospiraceae bacterium | reverse complement strand
TAAAAGACCACTGGGACGTCAGAATTTTACTCTTGCCCATGAAATAGGGCATTGGTTTCTTCATAAAGGTAAAAGTATTTCTGATGATGATAGTGTGCTTGGCTATTCATCTGATAGCGTGGAGCAAGAAGCAAATGAATTTGCCGGAGAACTGTTGTATCCTGAAGAGTATTTAGTAAGAGACTATTATGTGGCAATTCAACAGGATTTATTTATAGCTGGAAATAGGGCAAAATTAGGAAAATATGTCAATGAATTGTGTCACAAATATTGTTTGAGCTTTGAAGTAGTATTGCGTAAACTATTATATAAGAATAGGCAAGGAAAACAGTATGGCACGGTCAGAAAAGAAATTGAAAAGGCTTTAGGCAGAAAAATTGCGGAAAGCTTTGGTGGAGATTTTTATGTTCCAAATGAAGAATTACCACAATACCAGAAACTTATGAAGCCTTATGTAGAGTTACAAAAAAAGGTGGATTATCTTATCGAGAGCGGAAAAATTGGAAAAGCTACTGGTGAATCTATAAAACTAAGAAACGGAGTGAAGATAGACTGATGTATTACTTAGTAGATACAAACGTTTTTCTTCATTCTATTTGTGATGAGATTTATAAAGTTGCAGATGTGTGTAAGAAAAACGAAACGGAAATAACAGTTACAGAAACAATTCTTAATGAATTAGAACCAGGATACTATCTGGAGATTGAAGATGATGCAGCAAAAAATGTGTATAATTCTGTATATAACCTTACATATGGAACAATGGGGATGAAAGTAATCCGCTTGGTGAAATTGGATGATATACCAGGATCAAAAGAAGAATTGAAAAAGATACGAAAGAAATTTTATAGTTGGATGAGTGATGTCAATTATCTAAATCATCTAATATCACAAGGTATAATTACTGCAGAAGATATTAAGAAGAAAAGCTTTAGAAACAAAGATTTAGGAGAATGTGAACTGATTGCTATTGCAAAAACAGCAGATGATGAATATCAAATTGTAACAAATGATAAAGGAAAAGTCTTTCTTCATCCGGAACAAAATCTGTTTGATGATTATGCATCTAAAACAGGATTAATTGTTTTGAGCAGTGAAGAGTGGTTGAATAAAATAGGTTATGAAGCAGAATAAGAAAGATGCAATGCAGGAGAGGGTTGTATCTTTTTCTCTTAGGGGCAAGAAATGATTTTTGAAAAGCAAAGCTATATGATATAATAGACAATATCTATAGTAAGAAATAAAAGAAAAAGGATAATTAATTCAAAAGAAAAAGGAAGGTCTTTGTGATGGCCAAGAAAAAAGAAGAAGAAAAATTGAATTTGGACACCATTCTGTTCAAATGTCGTGATATTTTGCGGCAGGCGCGTAATTCCGGCTCGTTTTTTGAAAAGCGTGATATGATGCTTACGCTTGTGTTTTTACGATTTATCGGAGAGAAATTTGAAGACGGCGTTGAGAACCTTCGTAAAACTTTGATTGAGCAGGGACTTGATCCTGATGATGAAAAAATAAGAGTAGCTTTCTTTGATGATGCTACCTTTACGGATGGCACATATAATTTGCCGGTTGAAGCTCGTTGGTCAACAATCATCAGTACACCTGCGCCTAACCTTAATGTAGCGCTTGATGCTGCATTGCACGGTATTGCAGCCAGCAGCAAACAGCTGAAAGGCTGTTTTATAGAGGGTACATTTACTACACGAAATCTTGCACCGAATGACATCAAAAAGATTGTCGACGAGGTCAATAAAATCACTCACAAGGCATTTGGTGAAGAAAAAGACCTGATTGGGCATGTCTATGAATATTTTCTTAAAGAATTTGCTGTAAACGCAACAAAAGAGGAGGGAGAATACTATACGCCCCATGATGTGGTTCAGTTGATCGCTGCTATGATTGAGCCGTTTGACGGCACCTTATATGATCCGTGCTGCGGTTCAGGCGGAATGTTTATTCAGAGTGCGGAGCTAGTTAAGGCAAAGCAAGGTGATATCAGTCGCATCAATGTTTACGGGCAGGAGAAAGAGCCCGCAACATACAGACTGGCAAAAATGAATCTCGCCTTGCGCGGAATCAGTCATAATCTTGGCGAAATGAGCGACTCGTCCTTTACGCATGATCTGCACAGGGGGCTTTATTTTAACTATATCATGGCAAATCCACCATTTAATCTGAAGGGATGGTATGATGATAACCTGAAGAATGACGCTCGTTGGTCAGATTATTCGACACCGCCAGAGAGTAATGCAAACTCTGCATGGATTTTACACATACTTTCTCATATGAAGCCATTAGACGGTGTTGCCGGGTTCCTTTTGGCAAACGGTGCATTGGGTGACAGCGACACTGTGGAAATCCGTAAGAAGTTGATACAGAATGACAAGATAGAAGCTATTATTATTCTCCCTCGCGAACTCTTTATCACAACGGATATCAGCGTCACACTTTGGATTTTGAACCAAAATAAAAAAGGTGGTTCTTACCATGGTAGAAATTTGCGCAAACGCGAACATGAAATTCTTTTTATAGATCTGCGCACATGGACGGAGAATCCTGTTAAAGGTGAGAACAAAAAGAAGGTGCGTTTAATTACGGAACAGATTCAGAAAGTAGCAGATATCTATCATACGTGGCAAAGTCAAGGAACAGACGGTACGAAGTACGAGGTACCAGAGCTTTATCGCAGTGTAAGTATGGGTGAAATTGAAAAACAAAACTGGAGTCTCATACCAAGTAAATATATAGAATTCATTGATCATGATTTGAATGTTGATTTCCATGCGGAAATGAGTCGTATTCAAATAGAGATGCGTGATGTACTGGCGCAGGAAAAGCAATCTCAAAGGTTGCTTGAGTATGCTTTCAGGGGGATAGGTTATGGCATTGATTAAGTATAGAATCGGACAGTTGATAGAACTTATCTCTGAAATAAATTCAAGCAATTCATTCGGGCCGGATGATGTTCGAGGGGTGACAATAACAAAGCAAATTATTCCAACAAAGGCAAATGTTTCAACCACTGATTTAAGAAAATTTCTGATTATCCGTCCTGGAGAATTTGTGTTTAACCCTCGTACTCACGGAAAATATATAGGCTTCGGGTACAATAATACTGCTGAAAGTTTTATTATTACTTGGAATAACATTGGTTTTCGCATTAAAGAAGAAATGCGGACTGTTGTTTCATCGGAATATTTGTTTATACATTTTAATCGTAGTGAATGGGATCGAGAAGCATGCTATCGGTCTTGGGGCAGTTCTACAGAAGTTTTTTCATGGGACGCTCTGTGTGAAATGGAACTGGAACTTCCCCCGCGCCCGATTCAGCAAAAATATGTTAATATCTATAAATCCATGCTCGCAAATCAGCAAAGCTATGAACGAGGGTTGGAGGATTTGAAAATCGTTTGTGATGGATATATTGAAGATTTGCGCCGAAAAATACCGTGCGAAAAGATTGGAAAATATTTGGAACTGGTGGAATCAAGAAACGACAATTTACGATTTAAAATTGATGATGTTAGAGGGATTTCTATAGATAAGAAGTTTATTGCAACAAAAGCAGATATGTCAGATGTGAATCTTAATACATATTTTATTATTCAGCCAAATGAATTTGCCTATGTACCGGTGACGTCTCGAAATGGTGGCAAAATATCTATCGCACTTAACGATTCTGATAATACATATATCTGCTCGACATCGTATGTGGTATTCAGAAGTAAAGATGCAGAAAAACTTTTACCTGAGTATTTAATGCTATTTTTTTCAAGACCCGAATTTAATCGCTATGCTCGGTTTAATTCTTGGGGATCGGCCAGAGAGACTTTTGATTGGAGCGAAATATGCGATGTGCAGATTCCGGTCCCTGATGCCAAAATTCAAAAGGCAATCGCAGACATTTACAACGTGTACACCATGAGAAGAAGAATTAACGAGCAACTGAAAGCACAAATCAAAGACATCTGCCCGATATTGATTCGCGGATCGCTCGAAGATGGAGGTTGATAAAGCAATGGCAAATTTACAGAACTATAATGGTCATTATTGTGAGTCGGAATACGAATATGCCTTTCTTACATTTTTGGAGGAAGAGAACTGGCAATACCTTGCCGGGAATAGGATTTCTCGTAGCTCTCGGAGAGAAGTATTGTATATGGATGATATGGAACAGTTTTTGAGCAAAACAAATCCGAATCTGACCGTTGACGAAATTCGGCAGATTATGGATACAATTCGCCTTGTGGGTGCGGAAAGCGATTTTGCCACGCTCCATAAGGTGTATGGGTGGATGGTCAACGGTATTCAGTTTACACCTCAAAGTGGTCTTGCTAGAATGATTCCTCTTATTGATTTTGAAAAACCGAAAAACAATATTTTTCGTGCTGTTAATCAGTTTATCGTTGAGTATACCAATAATGGGCAAACAGAGACTCGTCGGCCAGATGTCATTCTCTTCGTCAACGGAATGCCGCTGTGTATAATCGAATTGAAGAATCCAGCAGATGAGCGTGCAACAATTTATGATGCGTGGAAGCAGATTAATGGTCGTTATTGGCGCGATATTCCACACTTGCTGCATTATTGCCCTTTGGCCTGTATTTCCGATGGTGTAAAAACGAGACTCGGAACTGTTCGCACTCCTTATGAGCATTTTTATGCGTGGCGTCGTGTGAACGACGGGGATAAGGTCTCAACCCTTCCCTTTGATGAACTGCAAACAATGATAAAGGGCGTATACAGCCCAAATAGATTCCTTGAAATTTTTCGTGACTACATCTATTTTCAGGACAGTGAGTACGACAGCGATGAATATGAAATTGTCTGCCGTTATCCGCAGTTTTTTGCTACACGCCTTTTGAAGCAAAGTATCGTAGAATCTGTTATTCAAAAAAGCGGCAAGGGTGGGACTTATTTTGGCGCTACAGGATGTGGTAAGACCTATACAATGGCGTTTCTTGCCCGTCAGCTTGCTTTGCGCTGCACAGATGTGCCGGAAATCGGCTCCCCAACGATTGTAATGATTGTTGATCGTGATGAACTTCAAAAGCAGGGTGCGAAGCTTTTTACAAAGAGCAAAGAATTTCTGAATCTCGGTGAAGTTAGCGTTGTTCCAAGCCGTAAAGTGCTGCGTGAGGAACTCGGTGCACGTGAAAGTGGAGGTTTTTATATCTGCACCATTCAGAAGTTTTGCGATAGAAAAGATGACAAAATCGGCCTGATAAACAATCGTGCTAATATCATATGCTTTTCTGACGAAGCACACAGAACACAGCTTGAACATGCAAGAAAGATCAAGTTTAGCAAAGACGCAGACGAGAATATGAAAGCCATGGTGTCCAAGCCGTATGCAAAAGTTCTGAAAGAAGCATTCCCGCAGGCAACCTTTGTCGGATTTACCGGTACACCGATTGCGGAAACCTATCAGACTTTCGGTGACGAAATTGACCGTTATACAATGGATCAGGCGGTTGCCGATGGTCTTACTGTATCTATCAAGTATCATCCGCGCATTGCTAAAGTCTTGTTGGATCAAGAGAAAGTTAAGCAAATAGAGGAATACTACAAGCGATGTGCAGACGATGGTGCCACGGAAGAAGATATTGAGGCGAGCAAGAAAGCAATGAGCTCGATGGAAATGATTTTAGGAGAACCCTCCCGGCTGGAACGTCTTGCTGTTGATATTCATGATCACTACGTTTCATCATGCGCCAATAATCCGGACAGAGTACAGAAAGCGATGATTGTATGTTCTAATAGACCGATTGCTTATGAACTCTTGAAAAAATTTCAGGATAAATACCCGGAATGGTTTGTGGAAAAGAAGGCGCCGGACGGGATGGATATTTCCGACGAAGAGTTGCGAGAATTGAAACCAATGCCTTTTATGGCAATGGTGACCAGTGTTGGCAGTAATGATAAAAAAGAGATGTATGACTATCTTGGCGGCGTGAGAAACAATAAGCGGTCTGAAGATTTTGATGCCGCATTTAAGCAAGAAAAATCAAACTTCCATGTGGTAATTGTCGTTGATATGTGGATAACAGGTTTTGATGTCCCTTCACTTACATACATGTACAATGATAAGCCATTGAGAAAGCATATGCTGATTCAGACAATCAGCCGCGTCAACAGGAAGTTTCCCGGTAAGGAATATGGTTTAATTGTTGATTATATTGGTATTCGTGACAATATGCGAGAAGCCATGAAAATGTACGGAGGAGATAATTCTGTTGCGCCTTCGACCGACGATGTTGAACAAGCCA
Source organism: uncultured Lachnospiraceae bacterium (assembly GCA_947175285.1). The sequence continues at coordinate 4,529 of CAMWMM010000118.1, read as the reverse complement.
CAGATGTGTTCAGAGAGGAGCTTTCCATTCTGAAAGATCTTTTTTCTGGTTATGATTTGAAGCCATTCCTTGACCCCACCGGAGATCCTGTTCTGCGATATAAACTTTTGGCAAAAGCAGCAGAATATGTTTTTATTTCCACGCAGGAATTGCAAACGGAAAGTAACGGCGGCAAAAGTGTTCGCAAGGTGTCGTTCAAAACATATTTTCTAAAAACAGTAAAAAGAATGCGAGCAGCTTATGATATCTGCCAACCGTCCGGCGAACTTGGTGAAGAAGAATCTGCCCTCGCACAGTGCTTTATGGCAATTGCAGGATTTGTCCGTAAAATGAGTGGAACCGATGAGGTTGATGCGGACACCATGAATCGGCATGTGGCGAGAATGGTTGAAGAAGCGTTAAAATACACTGAAGTTGAAAGTATTCTTGAAAACGGAGAGCAGGAAGATATTTTTAGCCCAGAGTATTTTGAAAAATTATCAGACGTAAAAATGCCAGCAACTAAGTTAGAACTACTGGTAAAAATGCTTCGCAAACAAATTTCAGAGTACAGCAAAACGAACCAGATGGCTGCAAAAAAGTTTCAGGAAATGCTTGAAGAAACGATTAAACAGTATCATGAGAGACGAAAACATCTAACAGCGGAAGAAGCAGGAGTTGCGCAGGAGCAGACTTCTGAAGAAATTATTCAGAATGCAACGGCTCAGGCGTTGCAAATTTTGAAAGAAATGAATGTCGACCGCGAAAGCTTCCGTAAGGTCGGACTAACGTTTGAAGAAAAGGCTTTTTATGATATTCTGATGGCGTTGCGTGACGAATATAATTTTGAGTATGGCAAAGACAGAGTTGTCGATGGTGTTTCTATTAATGACAAATGTAGATCTTTGGCGAAAAAGATTAAGGAAATTATTGATACCAAATCTTCGTTTGCAGACTGGCTTAATAATCAGATAGTTCGAGATCAGCTCAAATTTGACATTAAAGTTTGTCTGATTAAGAATGGCTATCCACCACAGTACAGTCCTGAGGTTTTCCGCAAAGTCATGGAACAGGTTGAAAATTTTGAAGAGAATAATTAATAAAATGAAACGTGATAAGGGGATTTGATAATATAATTAGTTTGAGACGATATAATAATAAAAGCAAGTTGAACACTTTTAGCTGCACATTGGAAAGATAAAAATCCAACAATTTACTTTTAAGCCTCAATATGCTATACTACCATACCTGTTGAGGCTCTTTTGTATTAGAGTAATGATTTAGGAATCGTTATTACGGGCTGTCAACGGTGGGCGTAGCCTGTTTATCCTGCCGTTGACTGGAACGACTGCTTTCGCTACACAAGTGAGAATATGCTTAATAATTTATTCCTGCCATTAGTTCTCTAAATTCCGTGCAATCACGAAGAAACGCATATTCCTCCTTAGTGCTCAGTTCCTCACATATAGAATCTGCTATTTTACCCGGCACAAACGTCGAACCATTCCCTTTTGTATGTTGATACAATTTGCAATCCTGCGGTTTCCATTCCGCTCTCATAGCGGGTAACATTTTTGAAAGAATAGATAAACTTTCGGTTTTGTTTTTCTTTTCTATTGCAAGCAGAAAATGAGCATTGTAGCGCATCCATTCGGGAAAAGAAAACTGGCAGGTAATTGTTTCGTACATATCCGCAAAAAACTCTGCGTCTGCATTGTGATTTTCATGTAAAGCGATTTCGAGCATATTTATTAAAGCGCTTTGTATCTCTGAAACGCCATTCAATATTCTGTGTTCCCATATCTTTTCTGCATCTGCGTATTTTTTCTGCTGCTGATAAAGAATGGCAAGTTGTTCCTCTCTATTTATCTTTGAGAATGGCAGCATATTGATTAGTTCTTCCGCTTTTGAATATTCGCCCCTGTTTCTTGCATAGGAAATTAACATACTGATTGCAGTATCTCTGATTTCGGGACTTTCACTCACGGACAGGCGTTCATAAAATGTTTCAAAAGTTTCCCGATATTGCTCCCGCTCTGGTACACTATAAAGGAATAGTGCGCTTTCTAAATACAAAATGGAAGAATATACCAGTTTGTCACAAGTGGGATATTCATGTATTTTGTCGATTGCCATTTGAAAAGCTGCTTTGTAGTTCTGCTCTTTGGCGGCTTTATCAAGTTCATTAACAAAATTATCTATTTCTATATCTGTTAAATCTTCATTGAAAGACAGAAGAGTATTCAAATCAATTTTTAACAAACGGGCAAGAGCCGGTAAAAGGGTTATATCCGGATAAGTGCTGCCTTTCTCCCACTTGCTTACAGCCGGTGTAGATACACCCAAAAAATCTGCAATCTGCTCTTGCGTTAAAGATAATTCTTTCCGTTTATTACGAATAATTTGATTGATTTGCATAGCGAACCTCCTTGTGTTTGTGTTCTTATGATAACAGAATGGACTTTTAGGAACAATAGAGTTATTGTTAAATTGCTGATTAAAAAAATTAACCAAAAGTTAAATAGAAATAGCGATAGACATCTGTGTCTAGTAGAAGATTGTAAAATATAGAGAAGTATTTCGTGAAGTTATGCTAAAATATTTACAAAAGATAAACAGAAATTATGTAGGAAAGAAACTGATGGAATATTATTCGCTGAACAAATATTTAAAGGATACTTTTGGAGAAAAGGTATATAAGATTGCGTTAAATGGCGGTTTTACCTGTCCGAACAGGGACGGCACACTGGATACGAGAGGATGTATCTTCTGTTCCGGGTCAGGTTCCGGGGAATTTGCCGGAAAGATGGAAGATTCTATTACCGTTCAGATTGAAAAAGGAAAAGAACGGTTAAAAGAAAAAATAAAAAACGGGAAATATATTGCCTATTTTCAGGCGTTTACCAATACCTATGCCCCGGTGCAGAGACTTAAAAAGCTCTATGAAGAAGCGATATCCCATCCGGATATCGTAGTCCTGTCCATAGCCACAAGACCGGACTGCCTTTCCGAAGAGGTCATGCAGCTTTTACGGGAGATGAACAATCGAAAGCCGGTGTGGGTGGAACTGGGGCTGCAGACGATTCATGAGAAAACAGCTGAGTATATTCGGAGAGGGTATCCGCTGCCTGTTTATGACGAGGCGGTAAAGAAATTGAAAAAGGCAGGGATACAGGTGATTGTCCATGTAATCCTCGGGCTTCCCGGAGAGACAAAGGAAGATATGAAAGCAACCGTGTCTTATGTCGGAAAAAGCGGCGCAGACGGGATAAAGTTGCAGCTTCTGCATGTTATAAGGGGAACAGATTTAGAGAAGGAATACAGAGAAGGAAAGTGCAGGGTGATGGAACTGGAGGAATATGCCGCCCTGACAGCAGATTGTATAGCGCTTCTGCCGGAGAAAATGGTCATTCACCGCCTGACCGGGGACGGAGATAAAAAGACGCTGATCGCGCCCGAGTGGAGTAAGGACAAAAAAAGGGTACTGAACGCACTGCATAAAGCGATCAGGGAAAAGGAGAGGGAATGATGCAGTTTTATCTGGCTCCAATGGAAGAAGTGACAGGGTATGTATATCGGAATGTGTATCATGCGCTGTTTGGCGATGTGGATAAATATTTTACACCGTTTATTACACCGACACAGAAAAAGAAATTAAAAACCAGAGATCAAAAGGAAGTATCACCGGAGAATAACAGGGGAATCCATGTGGTGCCTCAGATTTTGACCAATCATGCGGAGCAGTTTGTTGATACCTGTAATATGCTGATGGATTTGGGGTATGATGAAGTGAATCTGAATCTGGGATGTCCATCCGCGACGGTTGTAAAAAAGGGAAAGGGAAGCGGATTTCTGAATGATACAGGAAAGCTGGACCGATTTTTTGAAGAGGTATTTCAGAAACTGGAGCAGGAACAGAGTCCGCTGAAAATATCTGTCAAAACAAGGATAGGACTGGAATTTGCGGAGGAGTTTGAGGATATTTTGAAAATATATAACCGGTATCCGCTTACTGAGGTCATCATACATCCAAGACTGCAGAAGGATTTCTATAATCATACTCCGGATCTTGACACATTTTCGGACGCGCTTGACAAAAGCTTCCATCCGGTCTGCTATAATGGAGATATTTTTACAAAGAAACAGTATGAAGCTTTTGTAAAAAGATTTCCGACGGTGGAAAGAGTAATGTTTGGACGCGGCATTGTGATGAATCCGGGACTGGTTCGGGAGATCAGGAGCGGGGAGAAGATTTCCGGAGAAGAACTAAAGCGATATCACGATATGTTGTATGCGGCTTACAGGGAGGCTCTTGGCAGTGACAAGGATGCGCTTTTTAAAATGAAAGAGGTCTGGTCTTATCTTGGAAATAGTTTTTCGGATACGGACAGATATTTAAAAAAGATACGGAAAGCGGGGCGGTCGGAAGAATATCTTTCGGCGGTCAAAGGGGTGTTTGAGTGCTGCAGGTTTGATATGCAGTGAGGTCAGGAAGAATAAAACCCCACAATTTACTTTTGAATTTAGATATGCTATATATAGTATATGTA
>CAMWMM010000117.1 GCA_947175285.1 uncultured Lachnospiraceae bacterium | reverse complement strand
ATCGCAAGAATCACTGCTGCCATATTGAATGCTGTTATCTTTTTAACTTTACTCATTTGCTCGGTTTCTCCCATTTCTGCCAGTCAATATCCATCTCTGTTATCATCCCGCCCTTGACATCATAATACTCACCTTTTGTAATAGTGCGTCCTTCAAAACAATCGACACTCATCATGTAGTAAGAGTTTGTAAAATCACTAATCGACTTATCAAAATACTCACTCTCATCAATAAATATTTCCTTTTTCCCTTTCTCATCCCAGAAATAGTATTCATCCCATTCATCACCGTTTCGTGTTGCGCTGCAATCGCGGTAGATTCCCATTCTTCCATTGCGTTTTACCAGATAAACCTCGCCATAGCTTTTATCTGAATATCCCGTCATGTCATAAATAACTTTTAATGCACCATAACAACACTGTACCACGCATATTCTTTCACTGCTATAGTATCTGATAATCAACTCTTCTATCCCGTCACCTGTCATATCCAGAAAGGTATATGTTATAGTGCCTCCGCTATATCCGTGATTCAGAATATCCGCAATCGTCTCATCAACAATTTTTCCTTCTTTGTAATCATCCTCATTTCTGTAATAGCGCACCTTTTCCTGCCCTTTTAAAAATCGGGTGAAAATTTTTCTCTGATTTAAATTATACTCCTCCGGCGTCATATCGTCATTCATATAGTCTGCGGCTTCTGCATAAATATTTCCTATGTAATGATATACATAACTTGTCCGCTTTTCGGTTTTTAAAATACCGTCCTCATACCTTGCCTGTCTCGTTATGCTGCCGAAATCATCATATTCATTCTCGTAATACAGAATCAGGCTGCCGTCCGCATCGTAATCATTTTCCCTTATCACCTTCCCGGATTCATTATATTCCCGCTCTCTTTTAGCAAGCATATCTCCATTCTCATCATAACCCGTATAGTTTATCATCAGACCGTTTTCATCATATTCGGTTCTACATTGGTAAGAAGCGCCCTCTTCACTATCATAAAGGAAAAAAGATGTTTCCCTGCCATCTTCATCATATTCTTTTTTCCAAATAAAGCTGTTTGTTTTCTCTTCCCCCTCATAACGGGCAAAGTCATATTTAATCCGGTTCTGCTTTTTATCATAAGTATATCCGGATACCTTTTCTCCGGTTTTTTCTCCTGTATCCTCATCATAACTTGTCTGTGTTTTTCTTATGATATTTCCGTCATCGTCAAATTCCGTTTTTGTTGTTGTTATAACAATGCCGCTTTTTTTACAACTGCTATATATTTCACTGCCGTTTTCATCATATTTTTGTTCCCATATCCTGTCAATACTTCCGTCGTCATTGTAGTGACATTCCACACGCTTTATCATATTCCCATTTTCATTATATCCATACTCTATTTCGCAATAGATTACTCCGGCAGCGTCATAATCGATATGCTTGACACTCCTGCCATTTTCAGCATATTCGGATTCCGTTACTCTGGTGATATTCCCGTCACCATCATAGAATACGGCCTTCCTTTCCTTATCATTTTCATCAAACTCGCGTTCAATTGACTTTTCTCTTCCGTCCCAATTTTCGTCAAGAAGAAGCATATTTCCGTGCTCATCATAGTTATAGATTATTTTGTAGGTGCTTTCTCCATCCTTATCATACTTCTCATATCTTATTTGATTTCCGTAAGCATCATACTCGCTCTCTGTCCTCTCTATAATATTTCCTTCATCATAGCGTACATACTCTATCTGATTTCCCTTCTCATCATACGCCCACGTCTCATAATAGGAAATACTGCTGTTTCCATCATTGTCATAAGTGATATAATTATATCTGATTCGATTACCATTCCCATCATACAGATACTCTATAGAACTGCTGATTTCTCCCACAGAGTCATAACTCACGGAACGATAACTTAACATATTTCCATTTTCATCATATTCCGATATATCACTTCTATACATACTGCCGTCATCATGATAATGGTTTGTTGTCCTATTTGTTCCGACCGCTACCGTTCCGGCAAGAATATACTCTTTTCTTTGACTGAGCAGGTCAACCTCTTGTGTTTCTGCGCCCTGTCCTCCGGCACTCAGTTTTTCAATACCCTCATCCAGTACGGCAAGCGCCTGCAATACATCATCTGTCTGCAAATAGGTATTTGCTACTTTCATGTAATCTTCACATGTCTCAGGTGTAGGGAGAGGTTCGTCCGGGTCATCCAATGGATGCCAGTCGAGAGTAATCTCTCTTATTATCTTGTTTGTGATATCATAATACTCTTCCGTACTGATATCACGATTTTCAGAACTGTCATTTTCACTTATGCAATAACCTCTGCTTTCTGTCCCATCCTCCAGAAAATACTGATAATCTCCTATTCTTATCTCTCTTGGCTCTTTCCCGTCAAGGAAATAGTAAATTTGTTCATTCGCTCCCACATGTCCGCCAAAATTGCAGCAGATTCCCATTCTTCCATCGTAATTTACCAAATAGGTGCCGAAATTTCCGCCCGCTGTTAAGCAAATGACTTTTAACTTGCCGGAATCGTTCTGTATCACATATAAATTAATATTATCGCAGTTAATAACCAATTCTTCTATGTCATCTCCGGTCATATCCAAAAAGGTATATTCCAATGATTCGGTATCTTCCTTGTAAAATGCAAAATCAACCAACTCCGTAATGGTTTCTTCTACATTTTTTCCTTCATCTAAACTATTAAATTCACAGCAGTAACTTATCTTTTCCTGTCCTTGTAAAAACCGGATAAAAAACTCCCTTTGTTTCAGGTTGTATTCCTTCAGCGTCATATCATCCGACTGCAAGTAAGTATATGCCAGTTTCATGTAATCTTCGTATGCCTCCGGATTAAGAATTATCTCATCCGGCATCTCAGACGCCGGTATTGTTTCCTCTGGCGTTTCTGCCGTAGGTGTTACTTCGTCTGCTGCATCTGCTATATCTGCTTCTATTTCTGTTGTATTCTCTACTATCTCCAACACATCTAGTTCATCCGGCATATTTTCCGCGTCATTACTGCTGCAGGCGGTCAGACTCATCGCAAGAATCACTGCTGCTATGTTGAATGCTGTAATCTTTTTCATTTGCTCGGTTTCTCCAATTTCTGCCAGTCTATGTCAATCTCCGTTATCATCCCACACATGAAATCATAATACTCTCCCTCACTAATATCACGCCGTTCATAACTGTCATTATCATACATATCGTGTAATCCGTCTTCTGCCCTGTCCGTCTGCAAAGCATAATAATCGCCAATATGTATCTCTTTTTTTCCATCCTCACCAAGGAAATAGTAAATATCTCCATTCGCTGCCACATGTCCGCCGATACTGCAGCAAATTCCTGTTCTTCCATTATATTTTATATATTCTATCACGTAAGTTCCGTAATCTTCTCCAACAACATTGAAAATGATACTTAAAACGCCATAGTTACACTGTATCACATATGATTTTCTATCACCGTAACTGATAATCAATTCTTCTATCCCGTCCCCTGTCATATCCAGAAAGGTATATTCCGGAGACTCTTCATGCTCCGTGTAATACGCAAAATCAATCAAATCCGTAATTGTTTCCTCAACAATTATTCCCTCTCCAACACTATTGGGTTTGCTGCGGTAACGTATTTTTTCCTGTCCATTCAGAAACCGGATAAAAATTTCCCTCTGCTTCAGATTGTATTCCTCCGGTGTCATATCATTATCCCAATCGTCCTCGTCTTTTGCATCAATATTTCCTATGTATCGATACACATAGTTCATCTGTTTCTCAGATTTTAAAATGCCATCCTTATATCTGGCCTGCCTTATTAGGCTGCCGAAATCATCATATTCATTTTCATAATACTGAATCAGATTTCCATCCGCGTCATAATAGCTTTCCTTTATTACTTTCCCGGATGCGTCATATGCCGTTTCTTTTCTGGCAAGAACAGTTCCGTTCTTATCATAGCCTGTATAACTTACCATCAGACTATCTTCATCGTATTCTGTTTTACTTTGATAGGAGGCAGTCTTTTCATTGTCATAAAGATAAAAGGCAGATTTCCTGCCATTTTCATCATATTTCCTTTCCCAGCAAAAACTTTCTGATTCCTCTCCCCTATAATTGATACAGTCATGTTTTGTCATATTGCCATTTTCATCATAAGTACACTCATCTATCTCTGTAAATGCTTTTTGCCCCGTTTCCTGATCATAGTATGTATATATCGCTTTTACCTGATTTCCGCGCTCATCATATTCGTATTCCCATAAATAGTCGATGCTGCCGTCGAAGTAAAACACTTGCTTTGTTAGATTTCCATTCTTATCATATTCAGACTCCTGCCAATGATCGACACTTCCGACATCGTCATAAATGACATACTTAATTTCATTGCCGTTTTCATCATATTCGCATTCGGTTATTCCAATGATATTCACATGACCTTCATAAAATACAGCCCTCTTTTCATTATCATTTTCATCATACTCCCACTCACTTTTATTTTTCAGTTTTCTGTCTTTATATTTTTCCAAAAGAATCAGATTCCCATGCTCGTCATAGTTATGAATTACATTATAGGTGCTTTCCCCATCTTTATCATACTCCTCATATCTTATTTCATTTCCGGAAGCATCATATTTACGCTCTGTCTTCTCTTCCACATTCCCGTTCTCATCATAACTTACATATTCTATTTCATTGCCATAAATATCATATGCCCATGTCTCATGAGAAAAACTACTGCTGTTTCCATCACTGTCATAAGATTGGTATTTATATTCGATTTGATTACCGTCCCCATCATACTGATACTCCATCAAAAGACGGACTTCTCCGTCCGCACCATAATATACGGTCTTTATCTCATTTCCATTCCTGTCATATTCTGATACACGCCCTGATGTCTTAACTCCCTCATCATCATATCCGTTCTCCGTCAACTCCGTCCTGACTGCCACTGTTCCGGCAAGAATATATTCTTTTCTTTGACTAAGCAAGTCAGCAATTTGTGTCTCTACGCCCTGTTCTCCGGTACTAAATTTTTCAATACCCTCATCCAGTACGGTGAACGCCTGTATCACATCATCCGTCTGCAAATAGACATCCGACATCCCGCGATAAACTTCTTCCCTACTCCCATCCAGTTCTTTTGCTCCCTGATAAAAAGCAAGCGCACTTTCCCAATCTTGCCTGTCATAGCTCTCTTCTGCCAGTTTCATGTAATCTTCGTATGTCTCCGGCGTAAGAATTGGCTCGTCCGCGGTATCAGAAACTATGTTTTCCGGCTCATCTGATGCATTGGGTACATCTACGATATCTTCCATGTCACCGCTGCCACAGGCGGTCAGGTTTGCCGCGAGAATAATCGCAGCCATATTAACTGCTGTTATCTTTTTTTCTATCCTCATTTGTTTAGTTCCTCCAACCTCTGCCAGTCGATAGTATTCGCGCTTACTATCTTATCCACGATATCATAATACTCCCCTGTACTGATATCACGACTTTCAAAACTGTCATTATCACTTATGCAATAACCTCTGCTCTCTGTACCGTCCTCCAGAAAACGCTGATAGTCACCTAATGTTATCTCCTTTTTTCCTTTTCCATCAAAAAAGTAATAAAATTCTTCATTTGCCCCTACATGCCCGCCAAAATTACAGCAGACTCCTATCCTTCCATCATATTTTACCAGATAGGTGCCGTAATTTCCTCCCACAGCACAGAAAATAACTTTTAATATGCCATAGTCACTCTGTATTACATATAAATTAGTATAAGCGCATTTAATAACCAATTCTTCTATCCCGTCTCCGGTCATATCCAGAAAGGCATATTCCAGATTTCCTTTTACATCCTTGTAACTTTCAAAATCAATCAAATCTGTTATGGTTTCCGTTACAACTATCCCTTCCTCGATACTATTGAAATCGCTGCAATAACGTACTTCTTCCTGTCCCTCTAAAAATCGGGTGAGAACTTCCCTCTGCGCCAGATAGTATTCCTCCGATGTCTTGTCATTATCTATATCATCCGCCGTTTCTGTGTCGATATCCCCTATGTACCGGTACACATAACTTGCCTGCTTTTCGGATTTCAAGGCACCATCTTCATACATTGCCTGCATTATAACACTGCCAAAATCATCATATTCATTCTCATAATACTGAGTCAGATGAGCATTTGCATCATAATAATTTTCCTTTATTACCTGCCCGGATGCGTCATATTCCGTTTCTCTTCTGCCAAGAATATCCCCATTCTCATCATAGCTTGTATAATTCATTATCAGACCGTTTTCATCATACTCTGTTTTGCTCTGATAAGAAACAGTCTGTTCATTATCATAAAAGAAAGCAGAAATATCCCTGCCATCTTCGCCATATTCCTTCTCCCATCTGCGGCTCTTGTATTCTTCTTGCCCTGTTTTCGGGTCGTAGCTTGTATATATTTCTTTTACTTTATTTCCGCACTCATCATATTCATATTCCTTCATACGTGGATAAGCGCCGTCAATGTTTTCATAAATTGGTCTGCCGCCTTCATCATATCCGTATTCCTCTATATAGTCGCTGACGCCCTCGCTGTCATAGCCCACATGCTTTATTACATTGCCGTTTTCATCATATTCTCTCTCATACCAATAAGAGATTGTCCTCCCACTATCAGTATAGGCGACATACTTGGTTTCATTGCCGTTTTCATCATAACCGAACTCAATCTTAGTACTGATTGTCACACCATCCCCATAATGGACAATCTTAACTCTATTATCGTTTTTATCATATTCATATTCACTTTTTTCAATAAGTTCCCCATCATCATCGTATATCACATAATTAATCAGGTTTCTACGCTCATCATACTCTTTGGTTATTGTTCTGGTGCAGCTTCCATTTTTGTCATATACCTCATATTTTATTTCACATCCATTTTCATCATATGCCGTTTCTGTCCACCCTGTAATTTCATCATTCTCATCATATGTGGTATGCTTTGTCTGGTTTCCGCCGGCGTCATATTCACTATTCGTCTTCCTTTCAATATTTCCATACTTATCATAGCTTACATATTCAATTTCATTTCCATTTTCATCATATGCCCACGTCTGACGAGAAGAATCACTATTTTCACTACTTTGGTAAGATATATATTTATACTCGATTAAATTGCCGTCAGCATCATACTGATATTCCTCACTCCTGCTGATTTCTCCCCCCTTATCGTAATATAAATCTTTTATCTCATTCCCGTTTTCATCACATTCTAATACTCTGCCAGAGAGAATCTCTCCCTCATCATCATATTCATTCTCTGTCAGATTCGTCCTGACTGCCACCGTTCCCGCCAGAACATACTCTTTTCTTTGACTAAGTAAGTCAATCTCTTGTTCTGCCGCGCCCTGCTCTCCGGCACTTAATTTTTCGATGCCCTCATCCAGTACGGCAAGCGCTTGTATCACGTCATCTGTCTGCAAATAAGTATCTGCCAGTTTCATGTAATCTTCGCATGTCTCCGGAGCAGGGATTGTTTCGTCTGCTGCCTCGGAAGCTGTACTTTCTACTATATCTTCTGTTATCTCCGATGCATCTGCCGAATCAGGTTTACTTGTCAGATCTTCCACGCCATTGCTGCCGCAGGCGGTCAGTACCATTCCCGTCATTATCAGACTAACCAATATTCTCATTCTGAATTTCATTTTCATCTTCCGCCCTGCACTTTCTCTCATAAAAAAACAAAACACCTAAATAATGATACTCTTTTATGATAAACCATATTTGTATCATTTTTGCATCATAATTGCATCAAAGTTGCATCATTTTTTCCTATGCGCAATAAAAAAACCCTTCGGGGATAATAAATTCCTTCGAAGGGGTATTGTCATATCTATTCTGTCATGTGGCAAAAATCTTTCCGGCTTATTTGTCATTATAGTGCCCTTTTCACTGGGTTACAATGACACTTTCAGCGCTGGCTATATAAACAGGCCTGTTTTTGTCATTGATTCTTCCCACGCATCCTCGGCAAATGTAATCTTACTCACGTTCCATTGTCTCCAGTTCTTCCATTGTTTTTACGATTATCTGCCCGTCTTTAACCTGTTTGTTCGCTTTCCTTAACTGTTCCATGTTGGAATCAGAGTAAAAAGGATCCAATGGAGCCGTTACCTCAAAGGGAATCCGGCGGTCACGCAATGCTTTCTTTGCATAGATCATGAAAAAGGTGGTAAGGTTCATTCCCATTTCATCGCACATTTCATCAAGCTGCCTTTTCATCTCATCATCAAATCGAAAGCTTACAGTAGTCATAACATCACTTCCTTTCTCCATAATAATATGGATTAAAGCAAAACGCAACAATAATCATTCAAACTCTTTCAAATTATCACCATTCCCCTTTTTTCTCTTATAAAAAAACAAAACAACTTTTTCTAAAACACGTTTCAGTACAATCTGTATTTCCTCTTTGGGATGAATCGGTTTGGTAAGATAAGTCTTTATACCCGCTTTCTTTGCGCCCCATACATCCGTAAAAAGCTGATCGCCGACAAAAAGTGTCGTAGCGGGCGTTGTTTTCATCTGCTCCATTGCTTTTTGATAATTCTCCGGAAATGGCTTGTTTGCTTTGTAAATATAGCGCGAACCGACTTTATCATTAAAGCTTTTGACTCTCGGTTCCTTATTATTCGATAAAAGCATACTCTCATAACCGATATGTCTCAACCTTTCAAAAAGCGCAATACTTCGCTCGTCCGCCGGTGCGCCGTGAGGCACAAGCGTATTATCAATATCGAAGATAATACCCCGATAGCCCTGTTCATATAACGATTCGTAATCAATATCATATGCGGAATCCAGATACACATCCGGATAAAAACGTTCTAACATAATAGCTCCCTCCTGTATCACATTATATAAAAACGCCCTGCGCGTTGCAAGGCGCAGGGCGTTTATTTATAATATTGTTTTACAGTTTCTTTACAATATGATTATACCTTACCGTAAAAATAATTTTGAGAATCGTGCTGAGAAACATAAAAAGAATATCCCACAATAGAAAAGCATATGCGTTCTGTTTAAAGGCTTCATACCATGCCACATTTTCCCATACTTTATTTCCAAAAAAAATAAATAGTAAAAGGAGTAATGCAATTATCATAAACAGAATGCGAAAGCCGTTTGCAATCGTCATCGGCACACTTGCCTTTGCTACAATTTCTTTTTCCTGATCTGTCATAGCCTTTCCCTGTTTCTTCCTTACCGGATATTCATTATCCGCATACTCTTAGATATTAGTCTCCGAAGTATCCAATACTTTCTTTAACTCGTCCATAAAAGTGTTGATATCTTTGAACTCGCGGTAAACAGATGCAAATCTGACATAAGCAACCGCTTCCAAATCTTTCAGCTTATTCATAACAAGTTCGCCGATAACCTGGCTTGGAATCTCTTTTTCCTCTCTGTTAAAAATCTCTGTCTCAATCTCATCGACAAGCTGGTTAATACGGTTCGCACTAATCGGTCTTTTATGACAAGCACGAAGCACACCGGCCTCTATCTTGGTTCTGTCATAAGTCTCCCTGTTATTATCTTTCTTGATAATGATAAGTGGAATCGTCTCCACTTTCTCATAAGTTGTAAAACGCTTCTCGCATTCATCACACACTCGTCTTCTTCTAATAGAGTTATTATCCTCCGCCGGTCTGCTGTCGATAACTCTCGTATTCTCATGACCACAAAATGGACACTTCATCCCACATCCCCCTATGCTTCTAACTTCCGCGATGTTTGCGCAGATGCTGATGGCAACAAGCAATACTCGCGGTTAAACGAATTGAATAATTCGTTTAACCTATTATCTCATGATGAAATAATTATGTCAACTAAAAATGTCATACCTTTTTATAAGTATCCACAATAATGATGTCCGGACCGATTTGTCTGATATCCTTATAGCAAATCTCATAATCCGGTTCATTACAGAACAGACCGCAGAATTTGTTATTGCCGCGCACAATCAATTTAAAAATCTGACCCGTACACTCATCAAATTCAAAATCCGCTACCCTGCCAAGTTTCTGACAGTTTTTTAAATTGATGACTTCTTTTTTCTTAAAATCAGAAAACAGCATATTATCCCTGACATTCCGCCCTTTTTATTATTTAATGCAGTATCGGAAAAATCGTTCCTAATGGGCGGAAACATACTGTCCGAAAACATATCCTGTACTGCCGTCTTCGAGCAAAATAATATACCATTCGCCATCATCCGTCGTTCCCATGTATTCATATATTTCGCCCGCATTGGCTTTTTTAATGATATTCGTTCCCTCCGTACTCGGATTATCACGGATATTAACCTTGTCACTGCCAACAATAGATAACATACCAATAGGCTGCTCAGAATCCGGCTCCCCGATTTCTACGCTATCATTTTCCTCTGGTTCCGGTTCCATTTCTCCATCGTTTTCGGCTTCTACGCCATCTGCCTCGTTATCTTGTTCCTCCTCTATAGACTCATCATAATTTTTAACCGGCCATTTACCTTTCGCGGTTAAAAAAAGCGGCACTGCAAGCACAATAATAAGTAACGCTATGGCAGCCGTCGCAATGACCAAAAAATTACTTCCGGCATCATAATCGTCATCGTCGTCCTCATCATCCTCGTCTTCGTCGTCCCATTCTTCATATACTCTCTTTTTGGCAGGCGCAGGTTTTTTCTTTTTCTTCGGTTCCGGTGCAGGAACACTCTTTTTCGGCGCAGATGCCGAAACACTTTTCCTCGGTTCCGACGCTGCCGGACGCTTCTTTTTCCCTGTATGAAGTTCTCGCTCTGTTTCGGAT
>CAMWMM010000116.1 GCA_947175285.1 uncultured Lachnospiraceae bacterium | reverse complement strand
TTGCCGCCTTGCTTGGAAGGAAGAAACTTTCGGCTGAACAGATTGAAAAATTGAAGCAGATAGTCGGGGAGTTGGAATAAAATGGAAATTTGTAGCTTGAGAAAGGAGCATCGTTATGAATTTAGTGCAAATGAGCTTTTCCGGAGCAATATTCATTGCAGTTGTGATAGCAGTACGCGCGGTATCTATTAATAAACTGCCGAAAAGAACATTTTTGGTATTATGGGGAATTGCACTTTTACGGCTATTGATTCCATTTTCCATTCCTTCTATGTTGAGTGTGTATTCATTAGTGAATCGCACTACACCGGTCAGAGAGACGGTAAGCAATGTGGATGTAACGGATTTTCTTCCTGCAACACAGAGCGGGCAGATTTTTATAGGCGACGATGCCGCACAGATACAGATGCCTCAAGGAACTCAGGACAATGTGCATGTTTCCGTCTGGGTTATCATATGGTGTGCCGGAACGATATCATGCGCCGCATTTTTAATCTTTTCTTATCTGCGTTGGTCTTTTGAGTTTAAGACTTCCCTGCCCGTTTCTAATACGTTTGTAACGCAGTGGCTGGAAGAACATCGGCTGAAACGTCCTATAACGATACGCCGGTCTGACAAGGTCGAAACGCCTTTAACCTATGGAATTCTTCGACCGGTTATTCTAATGCCCGGGAAGACGGATTGGGAGAATAAACAACAGTTGCAGTATATTCTCTTACATGAATATGTGCATATATGCCGATATGACATGGTAACGAAGCTGCTTTCGGTGCTTGCCCTGTGTGTCCATTGGTTCAATCCTATGGTTTGGGTAATGTATATTCTTTTCAACAGGGATATTGAATTGGCATGTGACGAATGCGTCATACGGAAGTTTGGTGAGAACTCAAAATCAGAGTATGCGCTTACTCTTATCAGTATGGAGGAAAAGAAAAGCGGTTTGATGCCAATCTGCAACAATTTCAGTAAAAATGCGATAGAAGAAAGGATTACAGCTGTTATGAAAATAAAGAAGACTTCTTTTGCTGCAATTATTATGGCAACAGCATTAGTTGCAAGTGTAACAACAGTATTTGCAACATCTGCGATTCAAGATGATAAGCAAAGAGGTGAAATAATCGCGGCAGACTTTTCGGACGAAGAATATGAAAAACTGCTTGCTTTACAGTTTGCCGGGTATGAAAGTATGTCTGTTTCGGAATATCAGAATAAAGTCTGGGAGCTTACTGATACCGCTGAATACAGGAATTTATTAGAGCGCTTTTCACAAAGCGAAAGGCTTTATGCAATGAGAGACAATGATGAGACGGCAGCTTTCCTGTTTTATATATTAGACCCGCTTACTGCCGAAAGGTGGCAATCAAGGGAGTTTGGCGGAGCTGTAGCTGCCGATTATCCTCAGGCATCGGATAATGCTGTCTTTGAATATATCCTTACACTGGAGATCTTAGATGCCGATGCGCTGACGGTTGGTGAGTATGATGTCTCACGGCGGATTGCGGTGGAGTGTTTGAATAATATTTTGAATGGTATGACAACAAGTGACCTGCGTGATGCACAGGCGATGCAGGAGCTAATTGATGAGGAGATTGGCAGTATCACTCATATGGTGGAGACAAGCGGGCTGAATATAGAAATACAGTATACTTTTACACCATTAGGCGAACTGGCAATAGAGGATATGGAGGAATGGCAGAAAGATCGGCAGCAGGAAATGGATCGGATGTTAGCTCCCTATGTGCCGTTTGGTCTGACCTATCGGTATGATTTTGCTACGGATGATTATAAAATGTATTTTCAAGGAAAAGAGGTCCGTGGGATTTATGATGAAAAAGAGAATCTATGGATTACAGAGCATTCCGGAATCGGCGAAGGTATCTATGATAATAATGCAATAGAGATATTTGTAGTATATGAAAATGGTAAAATAACAGGTTTGAGAGAGGCTGATGAAAAAGAGCAGGAAGAATTTTCAAATATGCGTCAGCAGAATACAGACGAACTGAAAAATATGCAGGAGACCAGAGCGTACCCATATGCGACAGAAGAAGATTACGAAAGTCTGCTTGCCTTAAAAACACCGGATTATCAGGATATGTCTGTAGCTGACTTTAATATGACTTTACTAGCATGGGCAAATGAAAATCATGATAGGATGGAACGGATTAATTGTGATATAGGCTGGAATGATTTTCAGGTAGCTTTAGATGACGAGGAACTTTCTTTTGTGAAGTTGACCGTAAATCTGTCCGGAAATGAAAATGCTAAGTATGTCCAAAGCAGTTATACAGGAAGACCAGAGGAAGCACCGGTATATAATCAAGATCTTCCGCAAAAAACGATAGTGGAAAACGGTAGAACTGCGTGGTGCAGTCTGTGGTATCAATTCTCTTACGCGATTGAGTATAAAGACGCAATAACGGTCGGAGAGCGTGATTATTGTGTCGGACATATGGTTAGGAATATAGAAAAATTCTGGAATGAAACAAGCACTGAGGATATGCTGAAAATGACAGAAGCGGATGTTGTGATAAAGCTTCAGAGAATTGCAGCAGAATATAGCAATGGCTTGATATCAATAACGATTAATGAGGAATGTGTACAGTTTGAATGTTATGAAAACGGTGGAATGGCAGGTCTGAGGGAAGCTGCTGAGCAGGAGCATCATGACGAGTCTGTGACGGTTGCTAATGTTTCTTTTGTCAGCGGAATGGGCTGCAGTGACCCTAACTGCACGGACGCAGCCCATCACCACGACTGCCCGATAAATTGTGGAGATTATGAGCATCATCATAACTGCGGTTTGGATTGTACGATAGCAAGCCATCATCATAGTGGTACAAGTGCTGTCAGTGGAACGACGAAACAACATGCGGCGCAACGACATTCGGGTCAGCACCACGAGGATAGCCATCATTAAAATAGGTGAAAAGAATAAAAGATTCACCTTACTTAATGAATGGATAACATCTGTTTTTAATACAGAATAAAACAACGCTTTCACTGTTATGATGAGGTTATCAGATAAGCAATATAAAACCGTTTATGATCAACTCTCAAAATATACACAAGAGTATATAGACAACAAGTATCCCTGCGGTGATGGAGGGTGGATTCATTATCAGTTAAATGCTCATCTGAAAAGAGGTGATTAATAATGGTGCGGCTATATGGGGAAGCGCCTTACAAAATAGTTTTGGTTCATGGTGGTCCCGGAGCAATAGGGTCGTTAAAAAGATTTGCGCAGGAATTGAGTGAATTCTCACAGACAGGTGTTATGGAAGCGATACAATCAAAATATTCCATAGACGAACTTATAGAAGAATTGTATAATCAAATTATCATGAAAGCTTGGTATATGAGATTATTTGTTTTATTATAAAGCAAAAATGAAGTGTGTATAATATAGTTAGAAAGAAGACAGAAGGGAGATGATTTCTATGACAATGACAAAGGTTGAAATTGATGTGCCGGAAGAAATCGTACCATATACGGTTCTTGACGATAAGGAAGCACAGACAACGAGAAATGCAATGCTCCTTTATCCTTATATTAAAAATGGTGTTATGTCTCATGGAAAGGCAGCAGAAATGCTTGGACTTCATAAGATTGATTTGATTACATTGTATGGCAGATTAGGTTTACCATATTTCGATGAAACTGATGAGGAATTTGAAGAAGATTTGGCGGTGTTAAAGAAATTGAGGAGTGCGACAGTATGATTGTTATTTCGGATACTACACCGATGAAAGAGGCACTTTATGTTTGAAAGAATGCTCAATAAACAAGTAACGCCTACAATAGAGGAAATGACAGAATTTTGTGGTGAAAATGCAGAAGGATTTACTTTACTTAACGAATGGATAACATCTGTTTTTGATACAGAACAAAAAATTGTTTTTCCATACGGAAATAACTACGGTTGGGGAATTGCTCATAAAAAGAAAAATAAGCTTATATGCAATATTTTTGCCGAAGATAACGCTTTTACTGTTATGATGAGATTATCGGATAAGCAATATAAAACTGTTTATCATAAGCTCTCGAAATATACACAAGAGTATATAGACAACAAGTATCCCTGTGGTGACGGAGGGTGGATTCACTATCGAATTACATGCGAGGAGCATTTGAATGATATCAAAGCGCTATTATCGGTCAAATGTTCATCTAAAAAAGGGTGAAAAGAAATGGTGCGTTTATATGGGGAAGCGCCTTATAAAATAGTTTTGGTCCATGGCGGTCCCGGAGCAATAGGCTCATTAAAAGGATTTGCAAGGGAACTGAATGTTTTATCTGAGATTGGCTTTATGGAAGCAATACAATAAAAATAATCCATAGGCGACCTGATAGAAGAATTGTTTACTCAAATCAAGGAAAATTGCAGTGATAAAGTATCTTTGACCGGACATTCGTGGGGGGCGTGGTTAGCCGCGCTTTTTGCAGAAAAATATCCGGAACTGATTGAGAATATTATTCTAATTGGCTGTGCTCCTCTTGAAGATAAATATGTTGCGGAAATAGGCGCTCGTAGATTCCAAAATCTATCTGAAGAAGATGGGGCGATATTTCAAAGGCTGGTTGACAATCAGGCAACAGATGCGGATATGGAAAAGATTCCGGGCATACTTGAAAAATCAGACAATTATTGTCTTGAGAACAGAGAAAAGCATAAAGCAGATAAAACAGACAGCAAAATGCACAACAAAGTTTGGGGCGAAGCTGCCAGGCTGAGAACTAACGGAGAATTACTGACAACCTTTCAGAATATTAAGAGCAGAATATATTTAATACAAGGGGAACTTGATCCTCATCCGGTAAAAGGTGTAACGATACCGCTACAAGAAAATGGTGTTCCGTGTGAAACCTATATTTTGGAGAAGTGCGGACATAGTACGTTTATGGAAAAAATATGCAAAAGATGAATTCTATAAAATTCTAATGCAGATAATTAAATTATAATTTCATTTTTTGGGGGATGTTAAAATGAGTATGGATTTTAATTTTTGGAAGTATAAAGAAGGCGCTGCACGCGACAATAAAAGAGTTTATGAGTCGGCATGTTGTGACGGCAAGATAATGGATGAGTTGGAAAGCCTGCCAATAGAAGAAATTTTGAATAAAATTACATCTGTTTTCTCGGATTGGACAGCATTGGATGAAACCCATTATGAGAATGAAAAAGAAGGCAAAGGCGCTTTTGAGATTTTTACAACTTCGCAAATCGTAAGATTTGATTGCTATGGCATGCAGGAAACCGATATGAACGCTCTTATGGATATTTTAATTGATTATGGCTGCCCTTTGTATGACCCGCAGATAGAAACAAGGTTTGATGAATGGACGGACAGATGACGTTTTGACTTATTATTATTTTGCC
This sequence comes from uncultured Lachnospiraceae bacterium, assembly GCA_947175285.1. The sequence goes on along the minus strand of CAMWMM010000116.1, from coordinate 5,495 downwards.
ATATAAACGGCACAAAACGGCTCCTTTATCCTTAGATACTCCATGCCATACTTTGTTTCTTTAGAAACTGTTTCAGAGTCTGCAGTATATATAATTGTATGATTGGAATCATAAATCCACTTAAGCTTTTGGGCTTTTTCTATTTTTAATTCTTGTTCCGTACTTGTGATGCCTTCCGGTTGATAGACAAGCAGGTGTTCCGATTTGTCAAATATAATTTCCAGTATTTCTCCATCATAAGATGTATGTATAATCTTATAGTTGTGGTAAGGTCTAAACCAGTCGCCATAAAAGCAAAGAGCACCGGTCTTGGTTAAAACTTGTATATTTTCAGAAGGACGTGAAATAATGTTTAATCGCGATTTTATTATTTTGTATGCTTCTGGTATAGCATCCATGTACTTTTGATTGAGCGGTATTTTCTGCCCGCTCATCTTCAAGTAGTAATTGCTTTTCTCGGATTCAATAACACCAACTATTTCTTCGCCCAAATATATCTGGTATGGGGTAATTGGTCCATATCCGTATTCGCATGTACCACCAACATTGCGTTTACAGCACGAGCATGTTACCGTGAAATTCGCATGTATCATAACTGAAAATTTTGTACCACAATAGATACATTCTAAATCCATTTTGGGAAATCTTTTTATCATCCTGAACCGTGTTTTTTCCTCATCCATAGCGGAATAGCCCAATCGCTTGTATAGTTTGCGTGCGCCTGTATTGGATTTCTCAACATGAAAAACGATAGCAGGAATATTTTGGGTATAAGCGAACTTTTCAGCGGTTTCTATCAGAGAGGTTCCGATTCCATGACCGCGATACTCGGCAGAAACAGATAAATCGTCCAAATAAATGAAATTTTCCTCTTCATGGTGTACTTCTATGGAAAGATATGCGGCAACAGACCCATTTACCTCCGCAACGCATATCCAATCTTCATGATCGTCAAAAAATCTATCAAGATAACCATCTTCATATTCATCGACATCATCTGTAGAATATATGGTTTGAAGCATCTCTATAAATAATTCTCTTATTCTGGGCTCATCTGCCTTTACTGCTTTTCTGGTTTTCCAATTCATAATGATTATCTCCATATAAATTACGGTTGTTGTTATTATCATGCTATACAAACAGCACAAAACGGCGCTTTTATCTTTAGATGTTCCATGCCATACTTTGTCTCTTTAGAAACTGTTTTAGACTCCGGATTATAAGTATAGGTAATGGTATCATATTTTGTTGTTTTAGAGCCGTATGGAATATAAAGCCATTTTACTTTTTGGGCTTTTGTTATCTCCAATTCCTGCGCTGTGCTTGTGATACCTTCCGGTTGATAGACAAGCAGGTGCTGTTGCCGGTCAAATATAATTTCCAGTATTTCACCGTCATAAGATGTATGTATAATCTGATGAAAGTTATCACAAGGTCTGCCAAACCAGTCGCCATAAAAGCATAAGGAGCCGCCCTTAGTTAGTATATTCATGTTTCTCTCAGGGTGCGAAATGTTTAATTGAGATTTTACTATTTCACCCGTCAGCATTGCCTTTCTGTTTTTCCATTTCATAATGATTATCTCCATACAAATCACGGTTATTATTATCATAGCATGGATGCGGAAAGTAGAAAAGTATTTGGTGCTATGCTATAATCAGAAAAACAAAATATAAGTTGAGAGAAAGGCAGAAATTTTACTATGAGATTGCTGATATATGGAGCAGGAGTAATCGGGTGTCTATATGCGGTATTGTTCAGTAAAGCCGGATATGATACGACTATATATGCACGGGGAAAAAGATTGGAATCTTTAAAAAAGGGTGGTTTGCTATACGAACAAAAAGGACAGACGTATAGAGCCGATGTTAAGATAATTGAGAAACTGGCGGATGATGATAGATTCGATTACGTATTTTTGACCGTAAAAGAAAATCAGGCACATACTGCATTACGGGAATTAAGCTCAAATAGCAGTCTAAATATAGTCACAATGATAAATACGCTTGAACCGTACGGCAAATGGGAGGAATTATGTGGAAGAGGACGCATTATCCCTGCTTTCCCAGGTGCAGGAGGCAGTTTTCAGGGAGATATTCTGAAAGCGGCCCTTACTCCGTGGGTGATTCAGCCTACAACTATTGCAGAAATAGACGGAAAGAAAACAAAACGATTGTCAGAGTTGGCATTCATATTTAAAAAATCGGGAATACCATATCAGATTGTAAAAAATATGCACGAGTGGCAGATATGCCATCTTGCGATGGTGGTGCCGATTGCCGATGCATATTACATAGCGGATAATCCGAAAGAAGTATGGCGTGAAAGAAAAGTTATGGAAGAAACCGCTAAACAGATGAAAAGTAATTTCAGAACACTGTATCATTCGGGAATACATCTTTCACCATGGAAAATGAATTTATTCAGACTTATGCCTGTGAGTGCTTTGAAAATAGGACTTACCATAATTTTTAAAAGCGATTTTGGAGATATGTTTATGTATCAGCATTCGATGAATGCGCCTGATGAAATGGAACAACTGCATATACAATTTTATCAGTATATCCAAAAACCAACAATGTAACCTGTCAGTTTACATTACACACGGAAACAGCATTCTTGATGTGGTGTTTTTTTCATAATAATTATGCAATAATAACAATAACACGTGTATTGAAAAGGAGAGTTGTATGAGTTTAGGAAAAAACATTCAGTATTTGAGAAAACAAAAGAAGATTACGCAAGAGCAGTTAGGTGAGATTATGTCTGTTTCCCGCCAAACGATATCCAGATGGGAAGCGGATGAAATAGTTCCGGAATTGAATAAGCTAATCACTTTAAGCGAGGTGTTCTCGTGCAAATTAGACACTTTAGTCAAAGCAGATATGGTTGCCTGCGACGAAATTTATTCGGAAATTGTCATAAAACATGTAAAAGCATTTAAAATGGCGCGGTACGTTATGGTTACACCGAATCCGGAGGATGACGTAAATACGTATATGGATAACTGGGCGAAACATTCAGGTCTGTTGGAGTTTCAGCCGGATGCCAAGAAAATCGGATGGGATTTTCCATATGTTTCATTAGAATTACAAAATAGATTTGGTCTTCATGGATACGTGGCAGCTTATATTTTGCCGGAAGGATTTGAAACGAGCTGTCCGGGTGTGGAGTTTGCAAATCAGGAAGAGGCGGATTACGCGGTAATAACAGTATATGACCCTTTCGTGGCAGCTTTTGAACGGATTCCCAATGCATATAAAAAAATAATGGAGTATTTAGAGGCGAATGGATTTCGAGAGAAGCCGAAGAAAGATATATTAACCTGTTTTGAGTATGTATATGAAAATGAGGGGATTACTTGTATGGATGTATATATTCATGTGGATAGTGTTTCAAAGACAGATAGTTTTACAAACTTTTCGTAACTTTGATAGTTGACATAAAATTGAATAAGGAGAGAATGAAAAATGGAACTGGTTATGCAGCCGACTTTTGAAACCTGTGGTCAGGCGTGTATTGCAATGATTGCGGGAAAAGATATAGAGCAAGTAATAAAAGACATGAAAACAAGCGGACCTACAAGTATAGGACAGTTAATTGAAATATTGGACTTTTACGGCATAAAACATGCGGAAAAGAACACTCGCATTTCAAAAAAGAATCCTGTGCCATATGAATACTCCATATTGACGGTGCACACAAACGGCGGATATACGCACTGGACATTGTTATTTGATAAAAAATATTATGACCCTGAATTCGGAGTAATTGACGGAGAATATACATATGGTAAAATAACCTCATTTTTAGGAATTTATCAATAGAATCATAACCTTACATATCGAGAAAAGGAGAATAACTGACATCATGGAAAAAACAGCAAGTGAAATTCAAAAAGAGCGGACAAGAGAATTAGAGGAAAAAGCAAATGCACTTATAGAAAAATGCAATGTTGCGGTGCTTACTTCGATAAATGAGAAGGGCTATCCGCGTACATGTTTACTTTCGATTGCAAAGGCGGACGGATTTTCAGACATCTACTTTGTGACGTCAAAGCGCTCCGATATCAATGGGAAAGCGACGCATTTTGAGAATAATCCCAAAGCAAGCGTGTGTTATTTTTTGGACGGAGACAGCGTAACGCTTATCGGAAATGTGGAGTTTATAACAGACAGGCAAATACAGGAAGCGGTATGGAATGAAACGGACGGAAGATTTTTCAAAAAGGGAATTGAGGACCCTAAATTCAGATTACTCAAATTTCATACGATAGAAGCGACCTTTTGGATAGAAGGGAAATTCAGGACCTGCAAATATAAGTGAGGAGGCGTGAAAAAGCATTATGCCATATCAAAGCATTTTGGATGAAATCATAGATAAAAGCAAAGAAATACTGGGCAAAAATCTTATCGGCATCTATTTACACGGCTCTATGGCGATGGGCTGTTTCAATCCGGGTAAGAGTGATATTGACCTGATTATCGTAATTGAGGATGACATGTCAGATGCGCAAAAACTTGTTCTGATGGAGCATATAGTCTTACTAAACCATCAGGCGCCCCGAAAAGGACTGGAAATCAGTGTTGTGAAAAAGAAATATTGCAAGCCGTTTGTATATCCGACGCCATTTGAACTGCATTTTTCTCCTATGCATCTGAAATGGTTTCAGGATGCACCGCAGGATTATGTGGAAAAAATGAAAGGTGAAGACATTGATTTAGCGGCGCATTTTACGATTATCAGAGAATATGGGGTTGTACTCTGGGGTGAAAAAATAAAAGAGGTATTCGCTCCGGTGCCGAGAGAGAATTATCTTGCCAGTATTTGCGCTGATGTAGAAAACACAACAGATGCTATTCTAGAAGATCCTGTTTACATCATTCTCAACTTGTGCAGGGTTTTAGCATTTGTAAAAGATGGATTATATTTATCCAAAGAAAAAGGCGGTCAGTGGGGAATGGAACACCTGCCTTCGGAATATCATCCTGTTATTGCGCAGGCATTACAGTGTTATTCTTCCGATAAAGATATGGTAATAGAAAAAGATGATGCGGTATTCTTTGCGGAAAAACTATTGCAGCTAATAAAAACTGATGATATGCTTGCCAGGGAATAGTTTGATTTAATACGTAAGAAAAAATTAAATTATGATTTGACAGCGCGATAAATGGGGGATAACATATGTTACACTTCGGCTTTTCCTACATAGGGCTTATTTACTTATTAATGCTTTTTATTCCCAATATTATATGGTCTAAAAAGCAGCCGAAAGATTATGAAAAATATGTAGTAAATGAAAATAAAATATTGCTTGTTATGGAAAGAACAGGAGAAATGCTGGTATGCTGTTTTGTCCTTATATTTTCGGACTTTAATATCAATCGAATTTCCCTGTGGTCTTTATGGCTGCTTCTTTCCTTTTTGATGAGGATTCTTTATTAATGTTACTGGATTCGATATTTTAAAAGTGAAAGGACGATGGCGGATTTTTA
>CAMWMM010000115.1 GCA_947175285.1 uncultured Lachnospiraceae bacterium | reverse complement strand
GAGTATTATGTGAATGTACTGCAAAGTGATACATTCCGGAAAAGTTTTTCTTTGTGTAAAGAAGAACTTGTTTCTATCTTTTCCAATATAAGACCGCGAAAATTTCAGGCAGATTTGATAATCGGTATGGATGACCCGGCTTCTACGGCAAAGATTCTTTCCTATTACGGAATGCTGTATCCGTTTATCGGCGGTAATGTTAATATTACGCCGGATTTTGACGAAAAAAGAGCAGAGGGCTCCTTGAAGCTCAAAGGAAAGATAACGTTGTTTACATTTATCAGAGCCGCAGTTCATATTTATTTTAGCAAAGATATCAGAAAGTTACTCAAGTTGTTTAAGAAGGAGGATTAATAAATGGCAGATAATAATTTTACCGGAGTCATAGAGTCTCTTATGAAAGGGATGAATGCCGTTTTGTCAACAAAAACGGTAGTAGGAGAAGCGACACAGATTGGAGATACCATTATTCTTCCGCTTGTCGATGTGACATTCGGGGTTGGCGCCGGAGCAAACGCTGCCGATAAAAAGAATGGCGGTGCAGGCGGTTTTTCCGCTAAGATGAGTCCAAGCGCGGTACTTGTTATCAAGAATGGCACTACGAAGCTTGTGAATATTAAGAATCAGGATACCATTACAAAAGTCATTGATATGATTCCTGATATTGTAGATAAATTTACGGCTCCGAAAGAGGATATGATAGAGGATGACGCCGCAGTGGATATTGCGTTTCCGGACACAAATTAGATATTTATTGCATATGATAAATAAAAAGCATAAACAGGAAGAATATATGAAAAAATTGATTGGAATTGTAGCATTTTGTGTCGCGTTTGGCATGCTGGTTATGCTTTTTATGACAAATCGTTTTGTCGGACTGGTTTTGATTGTATTATTGACGTTAATCGGGTATAATTTTTTTTGCTGCGATTAACTTTGACAGAGGAAAGTATGATGGATATGATGGATGAAAAAATTTTAAGTGACGATATGATTAGCGATACTGCGAATAATGATGTGACAGCAAACGATGTTGAAAATAGTGATACTGTTGAAAACAACACTGAAAAAAGTCTGGAAGAGACGCTGGAAAACGCTTCAAAAGAGGAATTGAACGAGTTGAAATCCTGGCTGTTTCGGGAGAACGTCAGACTGATTACGGCGGCAAAGGAACTGGAAGAGATGCAGGAGCGGTTTGACCAGGAAAAAGAACAGTTTCAGGATGAAGTGAAAGCAATCAACCGGAAAATATCCGTTGAGAGGGAGCGTTTAAAGGAAGACAGCCTCTTTTTTGAGAAAAAAATGGATATTTTAAAAAATGGTTTTGCACAGCTTGATATGGATCGCAGACGTTTGGAAAAGGAACGGGCGAGAATGGAAGCGCAGAGGGAAGTTATGGAGCAGCCGGCTTATGGAATGAGCAGGGATGTATCTGCTTTCTTCAGAGGCGTTAAAAATCCATTGGCATTAAAGAAACGCTATAAAGATTTAATAAAGATTTTCCATCCTGACAATGTAGCGGGAGATAAAGAGATTATTCAGATGATTAACATAGAGTATGAGAATCTGAAAAGAGATTATGACATAGGAAAATGGGCATAAGAAAGACCTGATATCATTTGATATCAGGTCTTTTTACTGAAACTTAAGCTCTTTCAACTTTTCCGGATTTTAAGCACTGGGTACATACATGCAGTTTCTTAGATGCACCGTTCACTTTGCATTTCACATTCTGAATATTAGAATGCCAAATTCTGTTAGATCTTCTATGAGAATGGCTTACGTTATTTCCGAAATGAGCGCCCTTACCACAAATATCACATTTAGCCATCTTTGCACCTCCTAACAATTTATCAATTCTTTGTCTGAAATGAAACAACATTTGTATAATATCAGAAATAAGGAAAGATTGCAAGCATAAATTTCATAAAAATCCCATTTTAAACTACTGAAACTTAACATGAAAAAAAACTTTACTGATAGGGGAATTCATGGTAGAATTGTTTAGAATAAATTTTTCTAAATTTACAATTATGGAAGAGAGGTAAAAGATATGGCAGCAATCGATTTGAGCAAGTATGGTATTACCGGAACAACGGAAATCGTACACAATCCTTCCTTTGACGTATTGTTTGAGGAAGAGACAAAGTCCGGACTGGAAGGCTATGAGAAAGGTCAGGTGACGGAGCTTGGTGCAGTGAACGTTATGACCGGTATCTATACGGGACGTTCTCCGAAAGACAAGTACATAGTAATGGATGCGAATTCCAAGGATACTGTTTGGTGGACTTCAGATGAGTACAAGAATGATAACCATCCTATGACAGAGGATACATGGGAGACAGTAAAGGATATTGCAAAGAAGGAACTTTCCGGCAAGAGACTTTTTGTTGTAGACGCTTTCTGCGGTGCAAACAAAGATACACGTATGGCTGTTCGTTTTATCGTGGAAGTTGCATGGCAGGCACACTTTATTAAGAACATGTTCATCCAGCCCAGCGATGAGGAGTTGGAGAGCTTTGAGCCTGATTTCGTTGTTTACAATGCTTCTAAGGCAAAAGTTGATAATTACAAGGATCTTGGTCTGAATTCCGAGACATGTGTAGCTTTCAACATCACAAGCCGTGAGCAGGTTATCATTAATACATGGTACGGCGGCGAGATGAAGAAAGGTATGTTCTCCATGATGAATTACTATCTGCCTTTGAAGGGTATTGCTTCTATGCACTGCTCCGCAAATACAGATATGAACGGCGAGAATACCGCAGTATTCTTCGGACTTTCCGGAACAGGAAAGACGACACTTTCCACAGATCCTAAGAGACTGTTGATTGGTGATGACGAGCATGGTTGGGACGACAACGGTGTGTTCAACTTCGAGGGCGGATGCTATGCGAAGGTTATCAATCTGGACAAGGATTCCGAGCCTGATATTTACAATGCAATCAAACGTGACGCTCTGTTAGAGAACGTTACCGTAGATGAAAACGGCAAGATTGATTTTGATGATAAGAGCGTAACAGAGAACACACGTGTTTCTTATCCGATTAATCATATTAATAATATTGTACGTCCTGTATCTTCCGCACCGGCAGCTAAGAACGTAATCTTCCTGTCAGCAGATGCTTTCGGCGTACTTCCTCCGGTATCTATCCTTACACCGGAACAGACACAGTACTACTTCCTGTCAGGCTTTACAGCTAAGTTAGCTGGTACGGAGCGTGGCATTACAGAGCCTACACCTACATTCTCCGCTTGCTTCGGTCAGGCATTCTTAGAGCTTCATCCTACAAAGTACGGTGAAGAACTGGTTAAGAAGATGGAGCAGAACGGTGCTAAGGCATATCTGGTAAATACAGGATGGAACGGCACAGGCAAACGTATTACCATTAAGGATACACGTGGTATCATTGATGCTATTTTGAATGGTGATATTCTGAATGCGCCTACAAAGAAGATTCCTTACTTTGACTTTGAGGTTCCTACAGAACTTCCCGGCGTAGACACCAATATCCTTGATCCTCGGAACACATATGCAGATGCTTCCGAATGGGAGACTAAGGCAAAGGATTTAGCAGGCAGATTCGTTAAGAACTTTGCTAAATATGAAGGCAACGATGCAGGTAAGGCATTGGTTGCAGCCGGCCCTCAGTTATAATAAGTTATTGGTAAATAAAGCCGATATACAAAAAAGGACTGTTGCAAAACGCAACAGTCCTTTTTACTTATAAATCGTGGTGGACTTCAAACAAGAATTTACGTAGTAAATTATTTCAATGAGAATGCGAAGCATTCTCAGAATCGAGTGCGCCGGCACTCGATTTTTACATACAACTCATAAAGTAAGCGTATAAGTTCTGATAGGTTTCCGAACTAAAATGAAGCCCGTCTACCAGTCTGTATCCGACAGTCATGAGATAGGTGTGGCTGTCTATCCAGTGTACATCGGAACTTAATCCGGCCTGCATTTGAGAGTTAAAATATACTACCTGTTCTTCTGTAACATAGGGATTTTCCCAAACCGGATTTACGGAAGCGTAGTAAACGGTTGCGCCTAAAGATGTCCATTCCGCAGCTTTTGCATTTACAAGCGTTATGTATTTTTGAAGATTTCCCGGGTCATTTACACCAAGATTAATTAATATTTTGGAACCTTTGCCTACGCAGTTGTCTATTCGCGGAATTGCTTTTTCCTCAAACCATTTATATCCTTTAGCGCTCTCCGCAATCCATGTACAGTCGTTAGCGCCTACGCTTGCCTGCATCTGTACAAATCGGGAATCTCCCACAAAAATCACGCCGGATACATTTTTTACTTCAGTTACTGGCTGTATCTCAGGCGCCGGCGGTTGTTCTGCCGCAGCTTGTTCTACCGTAGTCTGCCCGGCAGCCTGCGCGTCTGCGGCAGCCAGAAGAGCGGCTTCTTCCGCAGCCTTTCGTGCTGCAAACTCTTCTTCATTTTGCAAATACTTATTACTAACATAAGCAGTCTCTTCGCCATATTGTATTTCATACCAATTAGTGTCTGCCTGTCCGGTAACAGTTATTTCCTGATCACGGTTGAGAAATCCGATTCTTTCAAAATCGGTTGAAGGTCCTTTTCTTACATTTACGTAATCAACTACATACATCAAGAGCGCTTCATCATATACAGTTACCGTATATTCAGGAAGGGATTCTTCTTCCGGAACTTCATTATCTGCCGTTTCGCTGTCAGCCGCATCACTTTCCGCATTCGTATCATTATTTTCATCGGCTGATTTTTGTTCATTAGTGTCGTCTGAAACTACATTTTCAACTTCAACATTATCATCTTGTGCCTGTTCGTCTGATGGTGTCTGTTCGTTTGTCTGCTCATCGATGATATCGGAAGAATCGGATTCTGTAACTGCGTCTGAAGATACTTCATTAACTGCCGTTTCCTGATTACCGCATCCATACAATGAGAGAGTAAGAATTAACGTGAGGACTATCGATAGTTTTTTCATCTTGTATATACTCCTTTTAGTAGTTATTTTAACTCTAGAATTATATTACAGATGAAAGTATACAATGTAAAACCAGATTATGCAAGTATGATTGTACTACACATGGGAATTTGCACCGGTATTGTTATGCAGTTTTTGACTAAGTACAGCGATTAGTTTCCAAATACCGGATATGACCAAACCGCATAAAAATGATACCGCAATAATGCATATAGGGCTGATAATAAATCTCATGGACATATCACAAGTCAGGTTATTGATGCATCGCATAAATACGTATACATGTGTAAGATAAATATAGAGGGAATTTCTTCCGAGAAACACAAATATTTTTTCCTTTATCCGGCATTTTGACGCAAGAATCAGAATAAGCAATGTCCAGACTACGGTTGCTCCGATTTTAATCCATATCTGATAGTCATCAGGATTACCGCCAAAGTTTACACCGCCCGTAAGCCCCCATCTTGTAACAAATATCATCCCTATTGTCAAAAGGACGGCCATAGGAAGCCACACCTTGTCGATGATTTCTTTTACTGCACTTTCATATTCGCCCGCAATAATACCTATGGCGAAAGCGATATTAGATACATACCAGAATGGAAACATGTCAAGTTGATAAAGCTTATAAGACAAAGCGTATGTGAAGAGGGAAAAAGCTATTACTCTGATTGCTTTCACCCGTATTACCGCATAGATAACGATAAATCCTATGTAGAATATGAATAATACACACATATACCAGTAATTATAACCGATTATAAAAAGCCAAAAGTCATGAATTGAAGTCAGACCTTCGGAAAGCAGTTCGATAATACCTACTATGATGAAATACGGGATAAATACATTTTTTATCCTTTTCCAAATGAATTGCCAGCTCATTTTGCCATCCCCAAGGGATTTCACCATGGCATACCCGGAAAAGAGGAAAAATATATCTACACCGTATACTCCCAGTTTTGTAAGGGCAAATCTGAAAGTCTCTGCATTCCCTTCTAATGATGTTAATATATTTATCCATTCTCCATAATGTGATAATACTACCATTACCGCCGCAATTCCGCGAAACCAGTCTGTCTCGCGTTTATTCATAAGAGTTTTTTTATTAGTATTGTCCATATTCTTACCCCGATTCATTTATGGTTTATTTACGGATACCCGGATAGAGTGTCCGAAGATATCACATTTGATTATAACTTGATGGGTATACAGGTTCAATAAGATATGAAAAGTTTAAAAAAATCTTAATAAATACAGGTTTCTTTTGTTGTAATTTATCTTCATATTGGATATAATAGAATTAACCTGAGATGCTCGATAATTCTTGTTATTTTGAACCTACAGTTACTTTAAACGGGATTCCTACATCGTTATGTGGATGTCAAGCCTCCGGTCTTTACAGACATTGTGCAGTGGAAGGCAGAAGCATGATTGCGGTTACCCACCTAGCTATAGCTAGGAGTCAAAATACAGGATCCGGCATTTTGGGGATTATACAAAAGAAGAAGCAGTCGTTACGGCTGCTTTTTCTTTACAATAAGATGGCTCGCGAAGCGTGACAGCGTTTGTTTATAAAATGAGGGAGATTGCATGAGGGAAAATGTAAGAAAGAGAAATCTGGAAAATCTGATCAAATTACTCGCGATTTTGGCAGGAATGATTTTTTTGTTCTGGCTGTGGCTGCACAGAATGGAATCCGGAAAAGAAAGACCGGAGCCGGAGGGAGAGAAGATAAGCATAGAGGATATACATATTTTATTACAGGCATTGGAACTGCAGATTACCTTTGATGAAGAAGATTCTGAGGAGAGCAGAGAAGAAAATGAAGAGAATGTTACGGAGCAGAGAAATCTTACATATGGGCAGTACCGGAGCATTTATGAACAGATAGGAGGCGCAGAGAAACAGATACCGGATTTTGAAGGAAAATATGAAGACGGGCATGCACTATTAAAAGAGGACTGGTATCAGGCGTATCAGATAATGCTTGCTTATTATGATACGCACTCATCTGTCTGGAAAACAACAGTATTTATCTTAAAGATAAATGAACAGGAAAAGAAAGCCTATACGCAGAATAATGAATACGTTTATTGTTCTTCTTCCTTTACGGACTCCGTTTTTTCTAAAGAAGAAGTTTATGTAAAAGATAATGAACTGTTAACAAGTATTCGTGTACTGGATGAAAAAACGATTCTGGAAAATGTCTGGGTCATGGAAGTGACGGATGATAATAACAATTTTAATATGGAATGCTTTTACCATCAAATTGATTTTTTCGTACCGGCAAAAGAGCAGGCAGAGCGGGAACAGGTTGCGGATTTGACGTTTGAAAACAGGGAACTTGTAAAAATACAGGAAAAACAGGAAAAGGTACATGGAAAACTGCTCAGCGTCTCAAAAGACAGTATCGAAATAGAAGGATACGGTGTGTATGAAACAGAGGAAAATCTGGAAGTTTATAAACTTTGCGGAACATTGGAGGCGCAGAAAAAAACAGATTTAATGATTGGGTATGATTATACAGATTTTGTTATCTGGAAAGATAAAATCTGCGCCTGCCTCGTTTCGAGAGAGGGAGAAATTGACAAAATACGCGTATTGTTAAAAAATACGGCAAACGGTAACTATTATTATGAGGAAGCATCTGTTACGGCAGATGGAGAAGAGATTGTAGTACATGCAGATGAATTAGAGGATGGAGAGAGACGCACATTTCAGTGCAATGCATTGACTGATAAAGTCAAATTGGAAATTGAGGGAACGGGTAAAGAAGATTCCTATTACAGAGGTGCACTGGAATTTTATAAGACGCCGCAGGGAATGATCATTATCAATGAACTGCCATTGGAAGAATATTTGTATGCGGTCGTGCCGAGTGAGATGCCCGCGTCTTATCCGAAAGAGGCGTTAAAAGCGCAGGCAGTCTGTGCCAGAACATATGCGTTTCGTTATATTTTACATGCGGGATTTGCCGATTTGGGCGCACACTTAGACGATACAACCTCTTATCAGGTTTATCATAATATAGCGGAAAATGCGGCAACCACTACGGCAGTTAAGGAAACGACAGGGATGATGCTGTATTATCAGGGGGAATTGGCGGATAACTATTATTATTCCACTTCATGCGGATATGGTACGGACACGAAGATATGGAAGTCGGAGAGTAACGAGGCAATTCCTTATATGAAAGCAGGGAAACTGGCGCCGGAGGAAGTAAGTCAAAGTGCGAAAAGCGCGGAGGAAATGGCAGAGGAGGAAAATTTTGCCGATTTTATCACCGGTAAGGATGAAAATGACTTCGAGAGCGGGGAAGCATGGTACAGATGGAAGTATCAGGTGACGGATATCGATACTGATGCGATGGTTGAAAGGATAAAGGAGCGGTACCGGGCAAATGGAGCGCTTATTCTGACAAGAAAGCAGAATGCGGACGGCGAGTATTATGTATCGGAGCAGATAGATGATATTGGCAGCCTGCAGGATATTTCCATTGTAAAAAGAGGAGCAGGCGGCATTGCGGATGAAATGATAATTACAGGTTCTAAAAAAGTCATAAAAGTAATCTCGGAATATAACATCCGCCGTATTTTATGTGACGGAGAAAGCATGGTGCTCAGGCAGGACGGGAAGCGCGTAGCGGCAAAAACACTTCTGCCCAGTGCGTTTTTTGTGATAGAAACTGGAAAATCAGGAGAAGATGTGATAGGATATACTTTGATCGGCGGCGGTTATGGGCACGGCGTCGGAATGTCACAAAACGGTGCAAAAGAAATGGGCAGTCTCGGATATGACTATCAGGAAATCCTAAAAAGTTTTTTCGCGGACTGTGAGGTACATGAATGAGAACGTTAGTAAGGTTAATTTTGATAGGAAAAGATTTTTCAGGACAGATGACACGCAAAAATATCAGCGCATTTGCGGCAAGCGCGGCATTTTTCTTATTCTTATCCATGGTGCCGCTTTTGATGGCGCTTTGTGCGGTCCTGCCTTATACGCCATTGACGGCAGACAATCTGATTATGGTAATGCTAAAAGTGATGCCGGAAACAATGGGCGGCTTTATAAAAAATGTAGTCTATGATGTGTATTCCCAATCGGCAGGTACGATTACCATATTTACAATTGTGACCATCTGGTCAGCAGCCAAAGCGATGTTAGCATTGATGCAGGGACTCAATGAAGTGAATGAAATCGAAGAAAACCGTAATTATCTTGTGATTCGCTCAATTGCCTGTTTCTATACGGTGATTATGCTGGTTGCAATCATTCTTTCCATATTTATTATGGTATTTGGGAATGTTATCGTGAGGATAGCCTTAAAGGACTTTCCGCAGCTGCAGGTGGTCGTGCAGTTTGTTATGCATTTTAGGTTTTTATTTTCATGGTTCGTACTGACCTTTATTTTTGCAATGATTTATACCTTTGTGCCCAGCGCTAAACTAAGATTTCGAAGACAGCTTCCGGGAGCGGTTTTTTCGGCGGTAGTCTGGAGTATTGCATCTTTTGTCTTTTCTGTATACATAGGGAGCTTTAACGGATTCGGCACATATGGAAGCCTGACTACGGTTGTTATTTTGATGTTCTGGTTTTATATGATGATGTATATTCTGCTGATTGGAGCGCAAATTAACCGCTATTTCGGACCGGTATATAAATTTCTGTTCGGATGGCTTGACAAGTCGCGAAAAACTCATTAAACTAAAAGCTATATAATAATAAAGGCTGTGAAAGCGTTAGTAGGACAGTATTTTCTTACAGAGAGAGGAAGTCGGCGGCTGTAAGCTTCCTTAAGTTCAGATAGTGTTCCGAATTTCCCGCCGGAGCTGCTTAGAGGAAAGACCTGTGGATTCTCTTGTATGGAAAGGTATAGAGGAATTCTGCACGGTTTAGTAGTTTAAGACGTAGCGTGTACGTTACACACAAAGAGTGTCTGCTTTTATAAGCAGGAATCTGGGTGGTACCGCGGTTTATTTCGTCCCATATGTTTTGGCATATGGGATTTTTCTATGTAATAAGAAAACAGTAACAAGAAAGGAAAGAAAGCATGAAAGAGAAATTAGAACAGCTCAAAGCAGAGGCATTACGGCAGATTGAAGCTAGTGATGCTTTGGAAAAACTGAATGACGTACGTGTCAGTTTTCTTGGTAAAAAAGGAGAATTGACAAGTGTCTTAAAAGGAATGAAGGATGTTGCGCCGGAAGATAGGCCAAAAGTAGGACAGTTAGTCAACGAAACAAGGGAGCAGATTGAAAAAGTATTGGAAGAAGCCATTGGCAAGATGGAAAAAGCGGCAAGAGAGGCGCAAATGAAGGCGGAAGTCATTGACGTTACGCTGCCTGCGAAGAAAACAGAGTTCGGACACCGCCATCCCAATACGATTGCCTTGGAGGAAGTAGAGCGCATTTTTGTCGGTATGGGCTATGAAGTGGTAGAAGGACCTGAAGTAGAGACCGATTATTATAACTTTGAGGCGCTTAATATTCCGGCGGATCATCCGGCGAAAGATGAGCAGGATACTTTCTATATCAGCGGAGACTTTCTGCTTCGTACGCAGACATCCGGTATACAGGTACATGAGATGGAGAAAGGGAAACTGCCAATCCGTATGCTGGCGCCCGGACGTGTATTCCGTTCCGATGAGGTGGATGCAACGCATTCTCCCTCTTTCCACCAGATTGAGGGGCTTGTCATTGATAAGCATATTACACTTGCCGATTTAAAAGGCACACTGGCGGAATTTGCCAAAGAATTATTCGGAGAAGAAACGAAAGTCAAATTCAGACCGCATCACTTTAATTTTACAGAACCAAGTGCGGAAATGGATGTAAGCTGCTTTAAATGCGGCGGAAGCGGATGCCGTTTCTGTAAAGGTTCCGGATGGATTGAAATTTTAG
>CAMWMM010000114.1 GCA_947175285.1 uncultured Lachnospiraceae bacterium | reverse complement strand
GATACCGTTTCGTTTCCTGACACCGTCATATTCCCCGATACCGTTTCATTTCCCGATACTGTCATATCCCCGCTTTCTTTCCGGTGCTGCACCTCATTAGCGGTCGCTACCGCACCATCTATAAACTCCTGAAGCGCTTCCACATCATTCGTCATAGAAGAAATCTCAGACTGCATCTCAATCACACGGTTCTGCGCTTCCACATTTCTCGCAATAACGGTTTCCTGATACTGCCTCTCCGCTTCCGCCTGCATTTCCTTTTCTTCCATATAGTCCGAATAGATTCCCAGCCCAACCACTGCAACCAACAGCGCAGTGATGGTAAAAACTCCCGCTAATACATAATTAAATATCTTCTTCATCTTGCCATCCGCTGCCTAACAATTTCATACGCCAGTACGCCTGCGGCTACAGACGCATTCAGCGAATCTATATTTCCTTTCATGGGAATGGATGCCGTAAAATCACATTTTTCTTTGATAAGACGTCCAACTCCTCCGCCCTCATTTCCTATTACAAGACCAATCGCGCCTTTCAAATCAAGTTCATACATTGTCGTGCCATCCATATCGGCACAGACAAACCACAGTCCTTTTTTCTTAAGCTCTTCTATCGTCTGACCCAGATTTGTCACCTTTGCTACAGGCGTATAATTTAGGGCGCCTGCAGAAGCTCTTGCCACTGCCGCGCTTAAACCCACCGCGCGGTTTTTCGGAATGATAACACCATGTGCGCCCGCTAAATTGGCAGTTCTGATAATCGCTCCCAGATTGTGGGGATCCTCAATATTATCTAACAGGATAATAAAAGGCGCTTCCCCTTTTTCTTCCGCTGCCTTCAAAATATCTTCTACATCCGCGTACTCATATGCCGCAGCATACGCAATGACGCCTTGGTGCTTACCTGTTTCGGAAAGCTGGTCAAGGCGCTCTTTTGTGACGTATTTTATGAGACAGTTCTGTTTTTTTGCCTCCCGCTTGATTGTCAGAACAGGTCCGTCCTGACAGCCGTCCTGCACAAAAAGTTTATCGATTGTCTTACCGGAACGGAATGCTTCAATTACCGCATTTCTTCCCTCAATTGTCATTTCCGTATATCCCATGATATTTTCAAGCCTTTCTATATTTCCATATCCATTTTGTTAAAAGCCGTTTTTACTAATGTAAGAAGCCTGTCCATCCGATTCTGCAAATATAAATATCCAAACAACGCCTCTAATCCCGTCGCTTTCCGGTATTCTGCGATAGAAGCGTTTTTCGCGGAAGTATAAGACTTGGCATTTCTGCCGCGGTGGTAGATCGCTTTTTCCTCTTCGGACAAATCTTCCTCCAATGTTTCAATCATACGTGCCTGTGTTTTAGCGTTCACATAACGAATTACTGTTTTATGTAAACTATTAGCGGAACGGTTCGCACGCTCCACGACAATGCTGCGGATAACCAAGTCATAAATGGCATCTCCGATATAAGCTAATGTAAGAGGTGAATATGTTTTAATATCCACCTCTTTACAGTCAAATTTTTGCTTGATTGCATCCAATGTTCCTATGCTCTCTTCCATTTCACACCTTCTCTGGTATCTTCCAGAATAATGCCCTGTTCCTGTAAGATGCTGCGGATTTCATCCGCTCTCGCAAAGTTTTTCGCTTTCCTTGCTTCCTGCCGTTCCTGAATCAGCTTTTCAATTTCCTCATCCAGAATCTCCGTCTCTTTTTCCACGCACAGACCGCAAATATCGCAGAGCATAAGAATTTCTTCTTTCAAAGCTCCTATAAAGGCACGGCTGCTATTCTGCGCAGTATTGGTGTTAGCAAATTTCACCAATTCAAAAATTGCGGATACGGCATCAGCGGTATTAAAGTCATCTTCCATCGCATCTTCAAATTTTTTCACAAAGCCTTTTGCTTCTTCAATCGCAGCATTCTCTTCTTCACTCATCGACACATCATTCGCATTTTCATACAAATACTTCAGATTGGAAACACTTGTCACAATTCTGTCATATCCGTTCTTAGCCGCCTCCATCAGTTCCGCACTGAAGTTTAACGGGCTTCTGTAGTGTGCGGAGAGCATAAAGAAACGGAGTATTTGTAAGTCATACTTTTCACTGATATCCCTGACCGTAAAAAAGTTTCCTGCAGACTTAGACATTTTTTTATTATCAATATTCAGGAAACCATTATGCATCCAGTACTTTGCAAAAGTCTTGCCGTTTGCCGCTTCAGACTGGGCAATTTCATTCTCATGGTGCGGAAATATCAAATCTTCCCCTCCGGCATGAATATCAATTTCATCCCCCAGATACTTCTTACTCATAACGGAACACTCAATATGCCATCCCGGACGCCCCTGACACCATGGCGACTCCCAATACGGTTCTCCTTCTTTCTTGGGTTTCCAGAGTACAAAATCCAGCGCATCCTCTTTCTGGTCTTCTCCGGAGACTAACAGGGAGCGGTTTCCGCCCTGTAAATCATCAAGATTTTTATGGGATAATTTACCGTATTCCTTGAAGCTTCTCGTTTTAAAATAGACAGTACCGTCTTTTGCCGCATAAGCATGCCCTTTTTCTATCAATGTATTTATCATCTCTATCATGCCGTCAATCTCATTTGTCGCCTGAGGATGATGAGTTGCCGGTTTGACATTTAATGCTTTCATATCCTTTTTACATTCTTCGATATAACGCTCGGAAATGACGGACGGCTCCACGCCCTCCTCATTGGCTTTTTTAATAATTTTATCATCTACATCCGTAAAATTAGAAACATAGTTCACGTCATAGCCTTTATATTCCATATATCTTCTGACCGTATCGAATATAATCATCGGTCTGGCATTTCCGATATGAATCAGGTTATAAACGGTAGGTCCGCATACATACATGCTGACCTTCCCCGGCTCCTTCGGCTCAAATTCCTCTTTTCTTCCTGACAATGTGTTATAAATTTTCATAAATCGTTCTTTCCGCCTTTCCGTTTTAGTTCCCGTACCTCCTGCTCTAAATCCAGCAGACGGTTCGTCAGCTCCTCATTTGTATGCTGTAACAGCGCCAAATCTTCCATAACAGGGTCCGGCAGATGGACATGGTCCATCTCATCCTGCGGCAGAGAAACATTGTTCCGCTTTACTACACGCCCCGGCACGCCTACTACCGTAGAATCAGGCGGCACTTCCTTTAACACAACGCTTCCTGCCCCTATTTTACTATTATCACCAATTGTAAACGAACCTAATATTTTAGCACCGGTGCTTATCATAACATTATTACCGATAGTAGGATGTCTTTTCCCATGTTCTTTACCGGTTCCCCCCAATGTAACGCCCTGATACAGCGTCACATTATCTCCTATTATTGCAGTTTCTCCAATAATCACACCATTTCCATGGTCGATGAAAAAGCCTTTTCCGATTTGCGCCCCCGGATGAATCTCTATTCCCGTCTTTCTGGCTCCCTTTTGAGAAATCCATCTTGCAAGGAAAAAATGTTTTTTTTCATACAGCTTATGTGCCAACCGATAGTAAAGCATCACTTTAAAGCTCGGATAAAGAAATACTTCCATATTGGAATGAATCGCCGGGTCACGTTCTTTTATGAGTTCTATTTCTTCGCGTATATGACTGATAAATCCCATTGTTAAAACCTGCTCCTTTAATTATCGTAGGAAAACGCGGATAACCGGTCTCCTTCCATAAGGCAACAAATTATCCGCGGCAAACTCCTTACTATCAGCATATGCAGCATATCTGTTTTCGCCAAAAACAAACAAATTTATTCGGAAACCAGTTTGTTTTCCCACTCCTGCAAAATCGTTTCACAGCCATCTACATCAATCTCTTCCACAGCGTCTTTCATTTGCGTAAACATTTCCTGCTGCCATCCCTCATAACTATAGTTATTCATCTCATGGGCAACTTCTTCCATCTTATCCATATCCAAATCTTCCAAAGCAGCTCTCATATCCGAGAAGCATTTCAATAAAACGGAAGTTGAAATCTTTTCCTTATTGGTATTATCCTCTTCCTCATTCGGACAGAAAGGTGCAAATACCTGCTGATAACTTAAATATTGCTGCAGCATCTTGTTCGTATGCTTGTGAATAAAAGAAGCATTTCTTGCGTTGCCTGCCTGCTCCAAAGCAGCAGCACGGTCAGATAATGTAATCGCGCCGATCTGCTTGGAGGAACTTTTCAAAGCATGTACCTCTATTGTATAAGCCGGCCAATCCTCTGCTATTTCCAGTTCTTTAATCAGATGCGCCTTTTTCTCTATTGCTTTATAGTACACCTTCAGAACAGACCAGAACAAAGACTCACTTCCCAGAAACTTCAGTGCATATGCCACATCCAAATCGCCAACTACAATATTATCCGCCTTATTCTCTTTTGCCGTTCCCATCATATATGTCTTTTGTATTTTCTCAATCGGGAGCCACTGTCTTACTTTAGAGACAAGAATACGAAGTTCAATCGGTTTCGCTACGAAATCATTCATACCCTCCTGACAGAACTGCTCTTTTGTTCCCTCTACGGCGTTGGCTGTTAAGGCAATAATCGGCACATCATTATATTCCTGATGGAATCGTCTGATAATACGGGTTGTTTCCACACCGTCGAGTTCCGGCATCATATGGTCCATAAAGACAATGTCATAATGATGCTGACTGATTTTATCAATTGCTTCCTTACCGCTTGTCGCCGTATCCACGTTCATCTTAAGCGGCTCTAAAAGCCCTTCCGCAACAGTCAGATTCACCGCATTATCATCAACAATCAGAATATCCGCATCAGGCGCAATAAAATCAAATTCACTGCCCTCCGACTCACTTTCTTCAAAATGCATATCCTCTTCATTTAATATCATAGCAATCGTCAGAATGAAAAGCGGCTTTTTTACTATATGAAGATTTTGAATATCATGTTTTGTATTATCGAAAAAGTCAAGCACTAATACCGCAGTAATCTCCGGATGTTTCTCAATAAATGCTTCCACTTTTTTAGAAAACATCGCCTGCCCTACAAAAAGAAAAGCTTTTTTTCCACCAATAAGAGTTTCCAGTTCATCTTCGGATGAGAGTTCCATGCATTCCACTCCCAGCGCCTTAACATCTTCTCTAAACCGCTCTTTTACATAAGGACTTTTGAATAAACCTGCCGCTATCCGTGAATCCGGGTCCTTCACACTGATACAGGGAACGTCATCCACAACTTTCTGCGGAATCACAAACGAGAATTTACTTCCTTTTTCATATTCACTCTCCACCCAGATATCACCGTTCATTAACGCCAAAAGCTGTTTGGAAATAGCAAGACCGAGTCCCGTTCCCTCAATATTACGGTTTCTCTTACTGTCTAACTGCTGGAAAGAATGAAACAGCTTTTCACGATCCTCTTTCTTAATACCGATACCGGTATCTTCAACGGAAAAATGCAGTTCAATCTCATTGTTGTCGGTCTGCACATAATCCAGTTTCAGGGTAATTTTTCCTTTATTTGTAAATTTGACCGCATTGTTTGTAATATTTAAAAGCACCTGTTTAATTCTGATATTATCGCCAAGAAGTTTATCCGGTATGTTAGGGGAAATATCAAGAAGCATTTCCACATCTTTACCTTTAAGCCTTGTCATAACAATATTGGTGACATCCGTTACAACGCTCATCGGCTCATAATCCACTACATTGATATCCATCTTGCCGGATTCTATCTTGGAAAAATCCAGAATGTCATTAATAATCGTAAGAAGCGACTTTCCGGCCTCTTTAATCTGATTGATATATTGCTTAGCCGCAGGCGGCAAATCTTCCCGCAGCGCCATCTCCGCCATACCAATTACCGCATTCATGGGCGTACGGATTTCATGACTCATATTGGCAAGGAAATCAGATTTCATATTTGAAGTTCTTTGCAAATCCTCTTTCGCCTGATAAACAACGTATTTATTATATGCCATGTCGGACAGGACATTCGCAATTGTAGAAAGAGATTTCGCCGCATTATCAACCAGCTCCTTATCTACAATCCTTACTTTTTGCGCTGCTTCCCAATATTCATCCGGATCAATATCAAGTTCTTTTGCAATCTTTCTTATTTTCTCTTCATCAGGCGCTTCGGTCAAAACCTGACCGCCGATAAAACAGCCTACAAGCTTGTCGCCAGCCATAATCGGCGACGCAAAATCCAACAGCCCTGCATGACATTCATACACAGTGGATTCTCCCTTTTCCCAGGCTAACTGTGCGCCCATTTTATCGCACCGTGCACACTGTATGCAGCCCATTGGCGAATTTCTCGTATACTTCATACAGAAATCAGAAAAATTAGAACCGTTCGTTACCGCTATCCCGTTCGTATCTGTCGTAAGGGCCGCAATTCCGGTCATGCGTGAAAAAGCATCCTGTATATTCTGTAACGTTTTCCTATCAATTAGATCAGTCAAATATAATTCACAATCCATACCTTATGTAAACCTTTCATCCAAATATTTTGGCAATTGCCTCTATCAGTTTTTCACGTTCAATCGGTTTCAGTAAATAACTCTGCGGTCTTAATGCAAGCGCTTCCTGAATTTTTTTACGGTCGGAAACACCTGTTAAAAAGATAACCGGTATATCCTTCGTCTCCTCATTAGCACGTAATTTCTCCAACACTTCGGGACCGTTTTCTTCCGGCATCTCATAATCCAATAAAATCAAATCCGTTTTCTTCCGCTCTAAAAATTTTAACGCAACTTTGCCGCTGACAGCAGTCGCGACATCATAATCCTCATGCAGATATTCTTTCAACGTCTTTAACATCAAAGGTGAATCATCTACAATCAGGACGTGATTGCGCTGCGGAGTTTCTTCCACGGAACTGAGTTCCGCCGCAAGAGACTGAAAAGCCGCCTCGAATTTTTCTTTAGAAACCGTCTCCGTTTCCAAAGCCACCTGTTCTTCTTTGTGTTCCTGCTTTTCTACGTATGCCTCTTTATACGGCTGGCGTTCATCCATAAACTTCACAAGGCGTTCCTGTATGGTCGCCGCTGTAATGGGTCTTGTCAGTACCATATTTGAAACGTTTACGGCAGTTCTTTCAAATTCGTCGCATTCTTCTTTCTCCCCGATTATAATAACGGGAACTCTCGAACGCAGAAGACTATCCTTAACCAAAGCCATCTGTGTAATACTCTCCCGCGCCTCATTGCTGAGACAATATACAAACAAATCAGGGGTAAAATACTTGATATGCCGCATAATATCGTTGAACCGCGTAGAAGTGGAAACCACTTCAAAGTTCTCATCCATCTGAATAAAAAACTCATCTATTATCGCTGTATTTTTCCCTGTTACCAAAGCCTTATATTTCATTAAGTCAACCCCCCATAAATCAATCTCTTACTCAAAAATAGTAGCATATTCTATGACATTTGGCAAGAAAACTATCGAGGGCAGCCATTACATCCTGCACATCCCGAAGCCTGCGTTACATCGTAGTCATAAAGCTGTGCCGGGCTCGTAAGCATACAGATTGCCTGAGCGGAAATTCCTTCACCGTTTCCTGTAAATCCGAGTCCCTCTTCCGTCGTCGCCTTGATATTTACCTGTGAAACCTCAATTCCCAGCGCATCTGCAATGTTCTCACGCATACTGTCGATATACGGACGCATCTTCGGCGCCTGTGCAATAATCGTAGCATCAATATTTTCAATCAGGAAAAGATTCTCTTCCAAAAGAGCGCCCACGCGCTTTAACAATTCTATAGACGAAATGCCTTTGTAGGCAGGGTCGGTATCCGGGAAATGCCTGCCAATATCCCCCATTGCCGCCGCACCAAGCAAAGCATCCATAACGGCATGCAAAAGGACATCTGCGTCCGAATGCCCAAGAAGCCCTTTTTCATATGGTATGTCTACGCCGCCGATAATTAATTTTCTATCATCTACAAGACGATGCACGTCATATCCCATTCCGATTCTCATTCCCTGTTTCCACTCCTTTTCCACTCGTCATTTTAAGTATTTTTCCGCAAAATAAAGCAGACAGCAATGTTCCCACACACCAGCCTGCCGGCCATGACATCCAGATGCCGTCAGAAGCAAACCATGAAGCAAACACATAGGCAAGAACCACCCGCAGAATCAAATCCGAAAACGTCGAAATCATAAAATAGCGCATAGATTCCGTTCCACGCAAAACGCCGTCCGAAATCAGTTTTACGGATATGACAAAATAAAACGGGGAAACAATTTTCAAAAACATAACGCCTGACGACATCGCCTGACTGCCCGTATCTTCCATAAACAAAAGCATCATCACCCTGCCTGCAAAAAAATAGGCAAGAAAGAACGGTACCGTCACACAAAGCGCCATTTTGATGCCCGCCTTATATCCTTCCCGAATCCGGTTCGGTAATCTTGCTCCAAGATTCTGCGCCGTAAATCCTGAAATGCCGTTTCCTAATGTTGTCAGCCCTGTGATAAGAAAAGTATTCAGCTTGATTGCCGCAGAATATCCGGCAATTACATCAGAACCATAGGAATTAACCAGACTCTGGACGAAAATATTCCCGATGGAAATAAAACTCTGCTGTAAAATACTCGGAATTGCTACATAAGAGATTTTCTTTAGCACATCAAACGAAAAAATCTCGGCTCTGCGCTCTGTCCGAACCTGTGAAAGTCTTTTGTAAAAGGAAAGTAACGCCAGAATGCAGGCGGCTCCCTGCGCCAGAAATGTCGCCCATGCCACACCGGCTACGCCCCAGCCAAATACCGCTACAAACAGTAAATCCAGAAAGATATTACCGATGGAAGAACCTATCAGAAAATACAACGGCGTTTTGGAATCTCCCAGAGAATTAAACATTCCCGTTGTTACATTATATAAAAATAAGAAAACAAAACCGCCGATATAGATACGCAGATATAATGCCCCGTCACTGAAAATATTATCCGGCGTCTGAATCATACGCATCATTGCCGGTGTTGTAAAAAGACCCAAAATCGTCAGAAACAGGGACAGAATAAAACCTGTAAACAGCGTAGTGGAAACCGCCGTCTTTAACTTCCGGTATTCTTTTGCCCCAAAAAGCTGGGAAATCACAACAGAGCAGCCGATATTACATCCTACTGCCACTGCCATAAAAATCATCGTAATCGGATAAGACGCGCCTACTGCCGCAAGCGCATCCTCTCCTGCAAATTTTCCGGCAATCATACTGTCCGCAATGTTATAAATCTGCTGAAATGCCACACTGATAAACATTGGTATTGTGTAGCGAAACAGCGTCTTTTGCGAATCTCCCACCGTTAAATCCTGTATCATAATTATCTCCTCACCATTATATGGTCAAGCAGTTTATCCGCTACTTCTTCCTTACTCATAATTGGGAGCTTTATCGTTTCCTCTTTGGTAAGAAACGTTACAATATTGGTATCCGTCCCGAATCCTGCGCCTGACTGTTTCAGATTATTTGCCACGATTAAATCCAGATTCTTTTTCTCCAGTTTCTTACGGGAATTCTCTATCATATGTTCCGTCTCCATCGAAAATCCGCATAAAAACTGTCCTTGCCTCTTATGCGCACCGAGATATCCGAGAATATCTTCCGTACGCTCTAACTCTATCGTCAAATCGTCGTCTTTTTTCTTTACTTTCTCATCCGCCGCATATTTGGGACGATAATCCGCTACCGCTGCCGCTTTGATAATGATATCCTGCTCTTTCGCACAGCCTTTGACCGCTTCCGCCATATCCGCAGCGGATACAATGTCAATCATACGAACGCCCATAGGCGGCTCAAGCTGCGTTTTCCCGCTCACTAACGTTACCTCCGCGCCGCGCATCATTGCCGCCCTTGCAATGGCATATCCCATTTTTCCGGTGGAATGATTGCTGATATATCTCACCGGATCTATTTTTTCCATAGTCGGACCTGCCGTGACTAACACATGTACCCCTTGCATATCCTTAGGTTTTAACGCCTTTATAATATATTCCAGTAAAAGCCCCGGTTCGGGCATTTTTCCCTCTCCCGTATCCCCGCATGCCAGATAGCCCTTCGCCGGTGTAATGACTTCCATACCATAGTTTTGCAGTATCTTCATATTGTCCTGCACAATAGGATTCTGATACATCCTCGTATTCATCGCAGGCGCTATGATTTTCGGACACTGGCAGGCAAGCAGGGTTGTCGTCAGCATATCATCCGCAATGCCATGCGCCGCTTTGGCAATCACATTCGCGGAAGCAGGCGCAATCATAAATACATCCGTCTGCTTTGCCAATGACACATGCTCCACACTGTGCTGAAAATTCCTGTCAAACGTATCTACCAGACACTTATTGCCTGTCAGACTCTCGAACGTAACCGGATTGATAAAATTGGTTGCATTCTGCGTCATTATGACAGTGACGTCAGCTTTTTTCTTTTTTAACATACTGGCAAGCGAAGCAATTTTAAATGCCGCAATACTGCCTGTCACACCAAGTACGATATGTTTTCCCTCCAGCATACTAACCTCCCATTCTTACTCAGCCTGCGAGTTCTGTATTCTTGCGGTAAATAATATTAAGTCCTTTCAGAGTCAACTCATTGTCATGGATGACTTTTTGCTTGCAATGGGGCACAATACTGCCCGCAAGTCCTCCTGTGGCAACAACTGCCGCCTCATAGCCGAGTTCTTCAAAAATACGTTCAATCATACCGTCTATACAGGCTGCCTGCCCCATGATAATGCCGCTTTTCATGCAGTCTATCGTATTTTTGCCGATTACTTTTTTAGGCGCTTCCAAACTGATTCTCGGAAGCTGTGATGTCCGGTTGACAAGAGAATCCAATGATACTTTTACTCCCGGCAGTATCATGCCGCCGACATAATTTTTCTTCTCATCCACCACACTGATAGTCGTTGCCGTT
>CAMWMM010000113.1 GCA_947175285.1 uncultured Lachnospiraceae bacterium | reverse complement strand
ACTTATAAAAGCTTTGTTATTATATGAAATATAGGTGTTATTAACTTGACAGCACATATTTCATATAATGGACTTAACAGAGAATTTTTCCATCTGTGTGGTTGAAAATTGTCTACTCCATAATGGATATTTATTCAGCATAAACCTACTTTTTTGTATAAAAATGCACATATATCCAATATATGCATATGATCTTGGATAAGACATTAACTTAAAATATACGAAAACCATAGAAACCACTAAACATGGTTTCATAATCGTAGCTCCAACCGCACAGGTGGGAATTTTTTGATTGAATAAATGATGGTAAGTATCCTGTTAGTGAAAGAGTATTTGATTTTTATATTGTAGTGGGAACGTATAGTGTTGGCTATAGGATTGCGTAGGAGTGGGAAATACTTATTTTTTAGGAATTATCTCTTAGCGATTTCAAAATAAAAAGGAGATAGAGATGTTGCCGGAGGAAAATGATTACAAATATTTGGTTGAAGATATTAAAAATAAAGTTCGCCAAGCACAATACAGTGCAATGGTGAAAGTGAATGGTGAAATGATTCAGCTCTATTGGAATATTGGAAAGGAATTGAACCAACAGGTGAGGTATGGCAATTCATTTATTGATACTCTTGCAAAAGAGATTCGACTGGATTTTCCTAAAATTAAAGTTTTTTCGGCAAGGAACCTTCGGTATATGAAAAAATTTGCAAAAGAAGTAACCGATCAAAACTTTTTGCAGACGGTGTCTGCAAAATTGACATGGTCGCATAATCTTGTTTTACTGGAAAAACTGCATGACATGAATGAGCGTTTCTGGTATGGTACAAAAGCAATTGAAAATGCATGGTCGGTTGACGTGCTTGAGTTTCAAATTGCGGGCAGACTTATGGAGAGGCAGATGAATCCCCAAAAAGTGCAGAATTTTGCCCTGCGTCTTCCTAAGCCACAAAGTGAACTTGCAATTGAGACAATGAAGGATCCATATATTTTTGATTTTGTAGAAATGCGGGAAGACATGATTGAGCGAGAAATTGAGAATGAACTGGTAAAACATATTACCAATTTCTTGTTAGAAATGGGCTCTGGATTTGCCTATATGGGTCATCAGAAACTGTTCAAAGTAGGAGATCCAGATCTTTTATTCTACAATACAATTCTTCACTGCTATGTGGTAATTGATTTGAAAATGAAAAGATTTATGCCAGAGTATGCGGGAAAAATGAATTTCTATCTGTCTGTTGTGGATGACCAGCTCAAAACGGAAAACGATAATCCGTCAATTGGTTTGATTTTGTGTAGGGATAAGAATAAGGTTGTGGCGGAGTATGCTTTAAAGGATATGAGCAAACCTATTGGGGTAAGTGAGTATCGGGTTACACAGGAAATTCCAGAAGACTTTAAACGTGCATTGCCAGATTCCGAGGAATGGGATAAACATATAAAATTTCCAGATGATAGGGAAAGTGACATTTAGAATGAAAATTGAAATTTGCAGATAGTATCTTCAAATATCTTCAAATTTTTATAATGTATTGTAGCAAAAAGAAAATATGGTGTTATTGCAGAGCAAATTCATATTTAAAATAAAGGATGTGATCAAATAAAATGACAGTGAGAAGAGTTGCACATATTAATGGGGATAAGGAACAAAGCATAAAATCGCATCTGGAGCAAGTTGCAAGGTGGACCTCAATATTTTGTGAAGACTATAGTTTTTCAGATACAGATATACAAAAGTATGCATTTCAGACTGGAATGGCGCATGATATTGGAAAATATTCTGATAAGTTTCAACGAAAAATCAGAGAAGATCCCAATATTTCAGTAGATCATTCTACTGCAGGTGTTCGTGAATTGCAGAAAATGAAAATGCTATGCGGTGCTTTTGCAATAGCGGGGCATCACGGTGGAATTCCTAATGGAAGTGATTTTACAAGTAGTAATCTGATAGAACGAATAAAAAATAGAGTTATAGAGCCGTATATGGATTATAAAAACGAAGTTGAATTAAAGGAAGCTGTGGATCCCATACAGGGATTATCAGCGTATGATTTGTCTTTTTTTATTCGAATGCTGTTTTCCGCGCTTGTTGATGCTGATTTTCTGGATACAGAAAAATTTATGCATAATGGTCAAGTTGTGAGAGGTAAATATTGCTCAATAGAGGTGCTATATGAAAGACTCATCAAATATATCCAGCCTTGGTTTGATATGGTTGAGGAAGCCTCGCAGATCAATAGGGTGCGGACGGATGTTTTAAGCAACTGCCTAAAAGCGGGAATAGAAAGAAGAGGGATATATAGTTTAACTGTACCGACAGGAGGAGGGAAAACTGTATCATCATTGTCATTTGCTCTGACACATGCTAAAAAGAATGGTATGAAAAGAATAATTTATGTAATACCTTACACGAGTATTATTGAACAAAACGTAAAGGTTTACAGAGACATTTTGGACAAAGATAATGAACAGAATGTATTGGCTCATTATAGTAATGCGATATTGGATACGGAAAATGAACAACATAAATTGTCTATCGAAAATTGGGATGCTCCAGTAATTGTAACGACCAATGTCCAATTCTTTGAATCACTTCATTCAAACAAAGTTTCACAATGCAGAAAACTTCATAATATTGCTAACAGCGTAATTATATTTGATGAAGTTCAAATGATCCCACTTAATTGTTTTATGCCATGTATAAAGGCGATACAAAATCTGGTTGAGCATTATAGGGCAACTGTAGTATTATGCACCGCGACGCAACCAGCTCTTGGTAAATGGCTAAGGCCAATGAAGATAAAAGAAATTTGTTCAGATTACGAGAGTTTATTTCTAATTTTGAAGCGTGCAAAGATTGAGAATCTGGGACAAACAAATGAAGATACACTGATCGGTCATATGGAGTCGGCAAAACAGGTTCTTACAATATTAAATACAAAACAAAGCGCTCAAAATCTGTATGAAAGATTACCAAAAGAGGGAAGATTTCATTTATCAACATATATGACACCATTTGACCGCAAGATAACGCTTGATCAGATTAGAGAATTTTTAAAAGATAATAGAGAGTGCAGGGTAGTGTCAACATCTCTTATTGAAGCTGGGGTAGATATCAGCTTTCCACTGATATTTCGGGAGATTGCGGGAGTTGATTCTATTATTCAGGCAGCGGGGAGGTGTAATCGTGAGGGGAAAGGGAAATATGAAGATAGTATGGTATATGTTTTCAGACTACAAGAAACACCTGTAATGTTGGAAAAAAATATAGCAATGACGGAAGAAACTTTTCAGAAATATGGAAAGTATGATGCCCTTGAAGCGATACATTATTATTTTTCGAGTTTACAGTCTTTGGACATGGGATTATTGGATCAGTATCATGTTATTGATGGATTTGAAAAGGGAATGGATGGAATACAGATGCCGTTTAAAAAGATTGCAGAAACTTTTCATTTTACTGATTCCGACACAAAAATGCTAGTGATACCAATTGAGTCAGAAGCTCAAAAACTGACTGTAGAACTGCAGTCTAAAATAGAAAATGGAGATAACTTTAAGGAAACATTGAGGAAGTTAGGAGTATATTCTGTCAATCTATATAATAATGAGTATGATGCCTTGCTATATGACGGTTATGCATATGAGGCAATCAAAGGAGTAGCAGTATTGCAGAATTTGTCATTGTATTCAAAGGATATAGGTTTGCATTATATGAAAAGTAGTGGAGCAACAATTGTATAAGAAAGGGGGAGATAAAATGTCAGTTATGTTTGAGGTTTGGGGTGACTATGCGGCATTTAACCGACCGGAATTCAAGACGGAACGAGTGACTTATGATTGTATAACACCTTCTGCGGCAAGAGGCATTTTGGAAGCAATATACTGGCATCCAGGGTTGAAATACTACATTGATAGTATATATGTGTGCAATCCAATTAAAACTGCCAATATTCGCAGGAATGAAGTAAAAGAAAAAATAAGTGCTGATAGTGTAAAGAATGCAATGAAAAAAGGAGAAAAAGATAAGCTTTATATTTGCACTTCAGATGCTATTGTACAACGTGCAGCATTGGTTTTAAAAGATGTTCGATATGTAGTTGAAGCACATTTTGAAATGACTGATTACGCAAATGAGAGTGATAATCCAGGTAAATTTCAAGATATAATAAAAAGGAGACTGGAAAAAGGTCAATGTTTTCATATGCCATATTTAGGTGTCAGGGAATTTCCTGCTTCATTTCGGATATGGGATAATAAGAAAATAGTGCCGACAGCCTATAAGGGTGAAAAAGATTTAGGTTATATGCTCTATGATCTGGATTTTAACGGAGAAAGTGGTATCGAACCAATGTTTTTCCATGCAGTGTTGAAAGATGGAAAGCTGAACTTGAAAAACTGTGAGGTGTTGAAATGATTCTTAAATCTTTGGTGGATTATTATGAGATACTTCTTGAAAGGAATGAAATAGAAAAGGAAGGATGGATAAAAGCAGATGTTGGATATGCTATTACAATTGATAGGACAGGTGAAGTAAAGAACATAGTTTCTTTGGCTGATAGGACGGATGAAGCAAAGAATGTTCCTAAAAAAAGTAAAGCAAATACTGTGCAGAAAGTAGTGCCAGTTCATAATGGAAGATCGGGCAAGGTGCCGCCCCCATATTTTATGTGTGATAATGCAAAATACCTGTTAGGAGCATGGCAGTATTTAGGAAAGGCAGATGAAGATGAAAAAAATAAGAAACAGGCATATAATTATCATAAAGCAGCAGCAGACTATCATAAAGAAATACTACAAAATTCAAATAATGCGTTAGCTCAGAGTGTGTGTAATTTTTTTGATAGTTGGGATTTTGAAACAAATAAAGAGCGGCTTAATGTAGACTGGGGAAGGGTCTTAAAGGCGAGTAATTTGGTTTTTAGATCATATGAGACTGGTGGAGATATGTTGAATGATATTGAAATTCAAAATGTTTGGGATAAGTATTGCGAAACAATATCAGATCAGAGAGTTGGCAGATGTCTGGTTACAGGAAATCTTGCACCAATTGCAAAATTGCATCCAGTTGTAAAAGGCATGGAGGGAACACAGCCTAAACTGGTGTCCTTTAATGCAAGCGCTTTTGAATCATATGGGAAAGAGCAAGGGGAAAATGCGCCAATATCTGAAAATGCAGCCAATGCTTATGGAAAAGCACTGAATTATATGCTTTCTCAAAAAACACATTTTAGGTATATAGGAGACATTACAATAGTGTTTTGGGCTGCGACAAAAGAAAATGAAGTTGGATATATGCACTTTATGGAAGAATTTCTGGGAAATACAGAAAAACAAGAAGAAGAGAAACTGCTCTATATAATAAATGCAATATCCCAAGGAAATTATTGTGAATATAGCGACTTGGAACTGAAACCAGAAACTGAGTTTTATATTTTGGGGATGGCGCCCAACAATGGAAGGATTTCAGTCTGCCTTTTCTATAACAACACATTTAAGGATTTGGTTGTAAATGTAAAGCAGCATTATGATAGACTATCAATACAGGGTCCGGCTTATGAGAAAAAAAAATATCCATCTATTCACGATATTTTAAATGCAACGACAAGAAAGCAGGCAGGCTATAAAGAAAATACACAATCCATGAAAGGCATTGAGAAATCCTTATTAAATGCAGTATTATTTAACAGACGATATCCGGTAGTTTTATATATCAGTATATTAAACAGGATTAACGCCGAGATATGTCAAAGTAAATCTGCTTTAAACAGAAATCGAGCAGCAATGATCAAAGCATATATTATGCAGAATTTTCCAGATAAAAAGGAGGTAGTAAATACTATGCAGCTAAATGAAGAAACTGAATATATTCCATATTTATTAGGGAGGCTATTTGCGGTCTTGGAAGATGTGCAACACATCTCGATAAATAAGGAAACATTACGTGAACACTATTTTAATGTAGCAAGCAGGACCCCGGCATTAATATTTCCGCGTATGATGCGTTTAGCAAATAATTATTTGAAGGTTTTGAAAAGGGAAAAAGAAGGATTGAGAATTACAAAGGAAAAGGAAATAAATGCTTTGATGGATAAGATTCATTCAGATATACCAAGGCAGCTATCTGTAGAGGATCAGGGAATATTTATGCTTGGATATTATCATCAGGTTCAGAAAAGATATGAAAAAACAAATAAAGAAAATAATTAGGAGGTTGTAGGATGAGTAGTGTAATAAAAAACAGGTATGATTTTGTAGTACTTTTTGAAGTGGAGAATGGGAATCCAAATGGCGATCCTGATGCAGATAATATGCCAAGGATTGACTTGGAGACAAATCAGGGAATCGTAACAGATGTATGCTTAAAACGTAAGATTAGAAATTATGTTGAAGCTGTTAAGGAAAACGAAGAGAGGTACAGAATTTATATCAAAGAGAAGATGCCTTTGAATAATAGTGACAAAGAAGCATATAAGACATTAGGACTGGATGTTGAAGCTTTGTCAGATGATGCAAGAAAAAAAGAAGTTGATAAAAGAAAAAAAGAAGACAGTAAATTTGCTATTGATGTCAAAGATTATATGTGTAGAGAATTTTATGATATTCGTACGTTTGGAGCGGTAATGACAACATTCAAAAAGGACAAGCTGAATTCTGGGCAAGTGCGCGGACCAGTTCAGTTAGGATTTGCAAAATCAGTGGATCCAGTTTTCCCGCAGGAAATAACAGTTACACGAGTAGCCATTACTACAGAAAGTGATGCAGAGAAGAAAGATACAGAATTTGGTCATAAATATATTGTGCCATATGGACTTTATCGTGTTGACGGATATGTTTCTGCAAATTTGGCAAGAAAAGTAACAGGATTTGATGAAGACGACTTGGAGTTGCTTTGGACTGCTATAATTAATATGTTTGAGTTAGATCATGCTGCTGCAAGAGGAAATATGTCAGTTAGGAAACTTATAGTTTTTAAGCATGAGAGTGAATTTGGGAATGCACCAGCATTTAAATTGTTTGAAAGAGTGGTAATAAGGCGTAAAGATGAGACGAAACCGGCAAGATGTTTTGCAGATTATGAGGTTACAGTAGTTGACGAGAATCTGCCATTAGGTGTAACGTGTGAGCAAAAGCTTTAGGAAAGGGATATCGAATATGTACGCCGAAGATGATTATCTTATGCTCTCAGGCATTCAACATTTTGCATTCTGCAGGCGGCAGTGGGCAATAATACATATTGAGCAGCAGTGGGCGGAGAATTATCGCACAACTGCCGGAGAGCTGATGCACAAAAAAGCACATGACGAGGATTCTTTTGAGAAAAGAGGAAATCTTCTGATCGTCAGGGGGCTGCGCATTTCTTCCCATGAGCTTGGAATGAGCGGACAGTGTGATGTCGTGGAATTTCATCAGAATAACAATGGTGTGGAGCTGTTTGGGTATGATGGAAAATGGGATCCTATACCAATTGAGTACAAGCATGGAGTACCCAAGGAGAATAATGCAGATGAACTGCAGCTTTGCGCACAGGCAGTCTGCCTGGAAGAAATGTTCCAGACAAATATACCAGAGGGATTTTTGTATTATGGTGAAAATAGAAGGCGAAGTCGTGTAGAATTTACTGACACTTTGCGAGATGAAGTGTATAAGATCGCAAAAGAAATGCATGATTTGTTTTGCAAGGGATATACGCCAAATGTAAAACCAACAAAGCAATGTAAGTCATGTTCTTTGGAAAATCTGTGTGTTCCGAAACTGCAAAAGGCAGTAAATGTCAGGGCATATATAGAGCAGGGGATTAAAACAAATGATTTGTGACAGTTGTGTCATAATCGAATACAGGAGGGGTTACATGCGGAAATTATTAAATACTTTATATGTCATGACAGAGAGCTGCTACCTGACACTTGATGGCGAAAATATTGTGATACAGGACGGCGAAAAGACGCTTGGCAGATTTCCGCTTCACACATTGGAAAATATCATCTGCTTTACTTATAAGGGGGCGACTCCGGCATTGATGGGTGCCTGTGCAGAACGGAAGATAGGAATGAGCTTCTTCTCGCCGAGAGGTGCATTTTTAGCAAGGGCTGTTGGAAAAGAGTATGGAAATGTATTGCTGCGAAAGGAGCAGTATCGTATTTCGGATGATGATAAGCGAAGTGTCGCCTATGCGAAAAATATGATTGTCGGAAAAGTTTTTAACAGCAGATGGAGTATAGAGCGGACACTTCGCGACCATGCACACAGGGTGGATGCTGAAAAGCTGAAACAGGTTTCCAATATTTTGTATGAAACTTTACCCAAAATTGATAATGTACTGGAACTTGATGCGTTACGCGGAATAGAAGGGAAGGCAGCGGAGCAATACTTTTCAGTGTTTAATGATATGATATTGAATCAAAAGGAGGATTTTGCATTTACTAAGAGAAATCGCAGACCACCACTTGATAATATCAATGCAATATTATCCTTTGCATACACAATTCTTGCAGGAGATTGTGCGAATGCATTATCAAGTGTGGGGTTGGATCCATATGTAGGATTTATGCATGGTGACAGACCTGGTCGAACTTCGTTGGCACTTGATTTGATGGAGGAACTGCGTCCGGTCTTGGCAGATCGATTTATTGTGACATTAATCAATACAAAAGCAATTCAGGCTGCTCATTTTGAGAGGCAGAAAGATAATGCCGTTCTTTTAAATGATGACGGCAGAAAAGTGTTTTTTAATGCTTGGCAGAATCATAAAAAGGAAATTATTACGCATCCATATTTAAAAGAAAAAATTGAATGGGGATTGGTTCCTTATGTGCAGGCACTTTTACTGGCCAGGACAATTAGAGGAGATATTGATGAGTATCCACCATTTTTATGGAAGTAGGTGTTAAAATGTTAGTTTTAATTACATATGATGTTTCTACGCAGGATTCAGCTGGAAGGACTCGTCTTCGAAAAGTCGCAAAAGAATGCGTCAACTATGGACAACGCGTTCAGAATTCAGTATTTGAGTGTGTTTTGGATGCTTCGCAATTATTGCTATTAAAGGATCGTCTCATATCGCTGATTAACGAGAGTGAGGATAGTTTACGATTCTACTATTTAGGTAATAAATATCATTCGAAAGTTGAGCATTTTGGGATAAAAACTTCCTATGATGCCGAAGGGACTTTAATGATATAGATTGGTGCGAATAATAAGTTCACATGAAATACTGGGAAGGTTCGCACCAGAAAAAAGTAACAAAATATGATGATAACCATATTAAGGTTGAAATGAGCGATATGGGAATTGTCAGTATTGCTCAAACCAAAGTCTATATTTTAATGAAAATATGTGATTTTTGGGGTCACTCCCTGCGTGGGAGTGTGGATTGAAATTTCAAAATACTTTTCCTTTCGGTCATGGTGTTTTCGTCACTCCCTGCGTGGGAGTGTGGATTGAAATATTGCGTATTTGACGGCTTCTATTGTGCCTTGCGGAAGTCACTCCCTGCGTGGGAGTGTGGATTGAAATACTAAAGGCGTATGAGCTATATACTTTTCTTTCGTCACTCCCTGCGTGGGAGTGTGGATTGAAATATTACATCACAACATTTATCAGAAATACCAAACGGTCACTCCCTGCGTGGGAGTGTGGATTGAAATAATCCTTTCCCACCGTATTATTCCAAACTTTTCTGGTCACTCCCTGCGTGGGAGTGTGGATTGAAATAAAGCGCATGGAACAGTGTTGGAAAGAATGTCATGGGTCACTCCCTGCGTGGGAGTGTGGATTGAAATAGTAAATTATCAATCCGATTTTCAACAATCTTCTGTCACTCCCTGCGTGGGAGTGTGGATTGAAATAATCCAAATGGGTCGTTTTTGAACAACCTCAATTTGTCACTCCCTGCGTGGGAGTGTGGATTGAAATAATCCAAATGGGTCGTTTTTGAACAACCTCAATTTGTCACTCCCTGCGTGGGAGTGTGGATTGAAATAGAATCTATTGTATCACAATTCTTCTGATTTGGAGTCACTCCCTGCGTGGGAGTGTGGATTGAAATCTGAACGTATTCAAGGGGGTTATCACCAATGCCCGTCACTCCCTGCGTGGGAGTGTGGATTGAAATTGTTTTTCTTCTCATTGACATTTCCTCCATTCTGTCACTCCCTGCGTGGGAGTGTGGATTGAAATACAAATTTAGTTATGACTTCGTTTCCTTTTGCCGTCACTCCCTGCGTGGGAGTGTGGATTGAAATACAAATTTAGTTATGACTTCGTTTCCTTTTGCCGTCACTCCCTGCGTGGGAGTGTGGATTGAAATTTTGACGGGCTAGCAATACCCAATGCTCCTTTTGCGTCACTCCCTGCGTGGGAGTGTGGATTGAAATTGTTGATCCCATCCTGTATTGCTTCCGTGATCATGTCACTCCCTGCGTGGGAGTGTGGATTGAAATCTGCAATTTTGCACTTAATATAGTTAAGTTGCTGTGTCACTCCCTGCGTGGGAGTGTGGATTGAAATTTGAAACACCTTGAAAATCTTTGGGGATTGGATTGGTCACTCCCTGCGTGGGAGTGTGGATTGAAATCAGTGCCAAACTCAACAAACGCCGCATGGTCTGGTCACTCCCTGCGTGGGAGTGTGGATTGAAATGCATTGAAGCAATTACCTCGCGCAGGTAGGCGTATGGGAGGATAGAGAAGGCAATGGGACTTGAATCTATATTTAAGTTAAGCGTAATCCTTAACTTAATTGACAACC
The DNA here is from genome assembly GCA_947175285.1 of uncultured Lachnospiraceae bacterium. The sequence continues at coordinate 247 of CAMWMM010000113.1, read as the reverse complement.
TTACATCTCCGGCACAGAACGCCTTTGGAGGTGTGATGAAAACGGGCGCAATGCTGACAGGTGCAGGTGCGCAGCTTACACAGGCGCTGACAGCTCCCGTGACAGCATCTTTTGATACGAAAAATGCAATTGCAGAACTGTCCTCACTCGGAGTAACGGAACTTAAACTGCTGGAGGATGCGGCATAGAAATTTTTGGCGTGTTTCAAATAACATCTATATTAGTTGACAGATCACGATTTGTCTGA
>CAMWMM010000112.1 GCA_947175285.1 uncultured Lachnospiraceae bacterium | reverse complement strand
GTTATGCATACGTAATCGTAAGAAATAGAGAGGTATGGGAAATGGACATTAATGTGAAAAGACGGAACATTTGGGGAAGACGGATCCTTTTCTTTTTGTAGTAAAGAAATTTTGTTTGCTATGAAATTTCTATCGGGATATAATGTAAGTATATAAAGTTTGAATTATAAAGGTAGGTGATGATATGCTGGCATTAGAGGGTTATTATGATGGAGAGACTGTTCGAACACTAGGAAAAATTCATGCACAGAAAAATCAAAAGCTAATTATCACAATATTGGATGAATTCGTTGAGGAACTTCCTCAAAAGAAGAATGTGCATACTGCAAGAGGTATGTTGGCAAAGTATGCTGATCCAAGCTTGAGGGAGCAGGAAGTGACAGCGTGGGAAAAGGCGGTGGTAGAAAAATATGGTAATGCTTGATACAAATATTATTTTGAGGTATTTGTTGAATGATGATGACCGGATGGCGTCTGAGGCTGAGGCAATTATTAAAAATATGTCTGTTCAGGTTAATATAGAAATTGTTGCAGAAGTGATTTACGTCTTGAAAGGGGTATACCATATTGACAAAGTGGAGATTGGACAGTGTCTGCTTGAGTTTCTGTCAGAGGTCAATACGCCTGAACCAGAGGTGCTGAAGCTTGGCATTGAAACTTTTGCAGAACAGAATCTGGATTTTCCAGACTGTATTTTATATGCTTATCATGTGGTCAAAGGTTATGAAATAAAAACTTTTGACAAGAAGTTGAGTAAGTTGCTGGTGCAATGAAATTATTACTTTAGGAGTGCGGAAAGCTGGTATTACCGGTTTTCCGTTTTTAACAGGGGAAATTGTGGAGGATACCTTACTATGAGATTATTAATCAAACAACGTGTATTTTCGTGGACAGATTCCTATGATGTGTATGATGAAAGCGGAAATGCAAAGTATTTTGTCAAAGCGGAATTGTTTGCATTGGGACACCAACTGCATATTTATGATAAGTACAATAACGAAATCGGAGTCATCCATCAAAAGATACTGACTTTTTTACCTGCCTTTGAAATAGAAATCGGGGGAGAAGTAAAAGGAACAATTCAGAAACAGTTTGCGTTTTTTAACCCGAAATATGAAATTGATTATAACGGCTGGCGTGTAGAAGGAGATTTCCTTGGATGGGATTATGATGTTTACAGCGGATGCAGTACTGTGATACATATTTCCAAAGAGCTGCTGAATTGGGGAGATACATATGTGATAGATTTCAGTAATCCGGCGGATGAGCTGGACGGACTGCTTTTGGTCATTGCTATTGATGCGGCTAATTGCAGTCAGAGGTAGAATGGAGTTTTTATGGAGAAAAGAAATTTCGGAAATAAAAGATGGAAGATTTGGCTTGCGGCTATTGTTGGTATCATTGTAATGCTTTCAGTTACTTGCATTATCTATGTAAATGATTATTATCGGGCGGATGAGGATGCTGAGCAGGCTCTTTTGTCTGACGAGGCGGTAAAAGTAGAATGGATAGAAGAGGATGTGATAGCTTTTGTGCCGGAAGAGGCGACAGCCGGATTGATATTTTATCCGGGAGGAAAAGTGGAGTATATGGCATACGCACCGCTATTGCATGGCCTTGCAGAAGAGGGAGTTCTTTGTGTGTTGTGCAGGATGCCCTGTAATCTGGCGGTTCTTGCCCCGGATGCAGCAGAGGGGCTGCAGGAGAATTTTTCAGGAATTGAAAACTGGTATATAGGCGGTCATTCTCTTGGCGGTTCTATGGCGGCTGTCCATGTGGCAGAGCATGCAGATGACTATAGCGGACTGATTCTTTTGGCGGCATATTCCACAAAGGATATCAGTAGTACCGGACTGCGGGCGCTTTCGGTTTATGGGACGGAGGACGGTGTATTGAATATGGAGAAATACGAAAATAATCTTACGAACCTTCCGGCAGATAGAAAAGAGTGTATTATAGAGGCGGGGTGTCATGCGCAGTTTGGAAGTTATGGAAAACAGGATGGAGATGGAACACCGGGAATCAGCGGTGAGGAACAAAGACAGATTACGATTGAGGCTATTATGGAACTGATTGGAGAGTAGGAGAGTGTAAAATGCTGCATAAACTTAGTTCATTGCGGTATCCTAATTTAATCGATATTGCTTCATGGGCATTTTCTGCTGCAGTAAGTACGAAAGAAATAGATATCGGGATAGAAACGAAGCCTGAATATAAACAACAGGGATTAGGGATGATTGTTGCAAATAAGATGATACAATATGCCACCCGGCAGGCAAAAGAACCTGTGTGGGCATGTCATTATAAAAATACTGCGTCTGAAAAAATGGCGGAAAAATTAGGTTTTATTAAAGTGTCCGAGTGTTCTATTATGAGAGGCAGGTATATATTGTGAGAGAAAACTATTTAGTCAGTGAATGGGCATTGATACGTCGTAATGAATTAGTGGATATTCCCAGTCAATTTGAGATACATCCTGATTTTTTACAGACGCTTTCCCATGAGGAATTTGAAAGTGCATATAGGGAAATTGGGGAGATGTTTTACCGGATGTATTCTGATATTGCAGATGCACCTGAAAGATTCGGTCTGCCATTGTACAAAATAGATGAATATAATTATTTCTCAAATCAGGCAAGAGAAGCAAGAAACGCGCCGCGGAATTTGTTTTATTTTATGTTCTGGTTGTTTGCCTGCGGCGACTTTAAGGGGAATGTATTCATTACGGATACGGCACAAGTCAGAAAAATGAATAAGGCGAAAAAGACAAATCTATTATTAGAAGTATTGTGTGATTATGGATTTGCATTTGACGGAATTAAAAAATACAGTTTGTCATCAGGAGATTATCTGGAAATTGACTATCCGGATAATCAGAATGTCATAAAGGTTCTTTCTGCTGTTGCGAAGAAAGTAAATAATACACAGCTAAAAGATGTAAAAAATATTTATTCGGGTACAGTCGCGTTTAGCAACGCATTTATCGGATGGAATTATAAAGTATTGGCGGAAGGTCTGCACATATGCAGTGTGGCGGAGGGTTATGATTATGTTGCTGATAAGATGCACGATGAGGCAGACAGGGAATTGATATCTATTCTGGATAACCTATTGATAGGACAAGGGTATACAAGGCAGAAGGGAGATTCAAACGAAGGTCCCATGCTTCGATATTATGGTAAGCAGCCGGTATACGATTATGCACTGGACTCTGATAAGGGAAAACTCTATTTGGAATTGAGAATCCGAAATGCAGAGAAGTGTTTAGAGTATGTAAATGAGTGCCCTGAAAAAATCGTGGAAATATTTCGCCATAGTGACAGCGGATGCCAAAACCGCATAAACGGAACCTGTAAATTTGGAGTAAAATATGAGTTTGAAAAGGAAGAAAAATGGCATTGCGGATGCTGCGGTGCGCCATTTAAAATACATCCTGTAAAAGAAGATATTCCCCATTATTTGAAGTTGTTGGAGTTAGGAGGTAAAAAATGAAAAGAGATATAGCCAGATGTACAGCCATGTTACTAATACCCGCAATAGCGCTTCTTACCGGATGTGGAAACGATGCGGATGTGGATTCTGGCAAAACCGCAGAAAGTGTTGAAACCACAGAAAGCACCGAAACGATAGAAAATGTAGAATCAGATGGGGATAGCATAGAAAATGATACGGTTGACATAATATTGGATGACGCTGAGAGCGAGGAAGAGAAAGCCGTAAACGATCCGAAGATAGTGGATGATCATTATGATACTAATTTTAGCCCGGAGGAAGTTTATGAGCTTTTCCTGAACGGTGAACTTACGGTAGCTAAAAAGGTTTACATAAGATATACCGAAGATGATCCGACAGAAGAACAAGTGACGATTGACGAATTGTTTTGGAATAATGATATCGAATATTGTTTTGGAGATATAGACGGGGACGGCAGTGAAGAATTACATATCAGGGATGATGAGGTGTATTATGCGATAAAAGCAGTGGATGGAATGCTACAGATCCTTTTTGAGGACTGGTGGAGCTATGAGCCTGTTGTTACGAATGAAGTATGCGGGATTCTGCATTTTACTGATAATAAATATAACGATGAAACCATTCAATTTATTACGATAAACACTGACGGCAGCACGGAAAGTGACGGAGAGTTTTGGTGGTTTGACGGGAATAAGAATGGAAGCATGGACGAAGAAGATGACTATAGAAACTATTCCCCGTATGATAAGATAGACATGGAGCAGTATATGCAGTACAGGGAGGAGCAGATTGCAAAGCAGACAGAAAATGTGTTGGAATGGACAGGCAAACGGTTAAAGAATTTTGCGACGTGGCAGGAAGCCTATATTGACTTTATAAATAAACCCCAAAGTACGATATGGACGCTGGAAAATAGTTCCGATTATTCGTTGATATATGTGGATGATGACGATATTCCTGAACTTTATATACATACAGGGATTATGGCAACCGGGGCATTCATAGTTTCCTTTTATGATGGAAAAGTAAGAGCCATGAATCGTGAGAGAGGTGGAATAGAGTATATTGAATATGGCGGACTGTTCTATAGCGGCTGGGGTAATGCCGGATTCTATCCCTGTAATGTTTATATGCTGGAAAAAGGAGAGTTTTCGGAAATCGGAACAGGGTGGACTTCCGAGAACAATGATGCTGAAAAAGGATTTTTGGGTTATGATTATTTTTGGGAAGGCAGTCTGACGACAGAGGAAGAGTACGAGGAATGTCTTAATAAACTGATTGACACTTCTAAGTGTATCGAGCCGGGTGAGCATACAAAAGACGAGATTTTGGAAATCTTGGAGGATTAGGAAGGAAACCGGGAATGAAGAAAAAAATAATTATTGTTTCAGCTATTGCAGGAATTTTTATTTTATGTCTATGTTTGAAATTTGCAGCCGGCAGCAGGAATGAGAAGAAAGCAGAAATTGAAAATGTTTTTATAGAAGAAAATCTTTCTTCCGATGGAGTAAATGAGAAATTCGGGCAAGCAAAGACAGAGCCGGAAGAACCGGAGAAGAGTGCACTTTATGGAAGGATATTCATAAGGGTGCTCCTTGAAAAGCCGATAGTTAATTGGAACGGTGAAGAGGGAGAATTAAGATACGATTGGTTTAAAAACATTCTTCAGGTTGATGAGGATGCCTTTCTTTTTGCCAGCGATTGTTACTTTCCGGAAGAAAAGCTGCAGCAGAGGGTTATTTATCTTGCTCAAGCTCCGGACTTCGTTCCGCAGGAGGTTTTCAGACAAGATTCCTGCTTTTTTGGTGAAGACTCTTCGGGAAGAGCAGAACTTTTAGAGAGGCGGATGCCTTGTCCCGAGCATGTAGAAGCAGGTTATGTATATGAAGCAGATGGACTGTTGTACTGTCTGGACGAGGAATTTAAAGAGTCTGTTCTGCTTTGTAATCTTAGGGAGCTTATGGGAGAATACTATTTGTTTTCTCCTTGGATACCGGATGAAAATAAGTGTGATGTGTCAGCAGATGCGGCAAGGCTGCTCGTCTGCACGGATGAAGGGCTTTACGAGTATAACCTGGAAAGTAAAGAAAAGACACTGTTAGAATCTGCTGTTTTGATTCCTCAAGAAATTGAGCATATAGAAGGTGACTGTGATTGCGGAGAAACAGGATTTGAATTTGATGGTCCTATAGCAGCGGAATATGTACCCGGCGGACAGGGATATGCCTTTTTGACAGGAACGGAATACGGGGACGCTACCGGAGTTACCTTGCGCTCAGCAGAAGGGGAAACGTTGTATCAAAGAGAAATAGAAGGATATATAGGAGATTTCCGGTGGATAGAGTCAGAAGATGCCGTTTATCTGGCAGTCTTTTACCGGGAAAATGGAAGTGCGTGGATGGAGCGGGTAGATGTACATACCGGAGAAAAAGAGGTCTTTGCAGTGCCGGATGAAGTTTTTTGGGATAATAATCTTAGCGTGGGATTCCTAGATGCAGACCATCTGATTTATTGCAGTAAACAGGTATCGGAAGCAAGGGAAAGAGATCATACAAATAGAAGCCAATATGATATTTGCGCATTATCTGATGAAGAAATCAAAATGCCGGTAAACGCAGAAGATATATACCAACAAATTATAGTGTTTACGGGAGGATATAGTAAGATAATCGTAAAGTGGAGGAATAAATGAAAAAGGATAGGGCGGATGGCGGAGTAAATCAACAACGGGGGGAACAACGTTGAGAAAGGGGCATGACGATAAAAATGAATGAAAAGTTAAAAAGATATTTGTTATTGATACCTGTAATGGCGCTTCTTACCGGATGTGGAAACAATGCGGATTCTGCCCAAAACACGGAAAGAGTAGAATCGAACGAAGATAGTGTAAAATATGATGAGGTTTACATAAATTATAGCGAAGATGATTCAAAAAACAAAGAGGTTAACATAACACACGATAAAACTGATACACACGAGAAAGATGTAAAAGATTCGGAGAAAGTAGAGGCTAACTACGATATTAATTTAAGCCCGACCGAAGTTTATGAACTTTTTCTAAACGGTGAACTTACGGTAGAGTTAGAGGAAGAACAGGTTACGATTGACAAATTGTTTTGGAACAATGATATCGAATACTGTTTTGGAGATATAGACGGGGATGGCAGCGAGGAATTACATATCAGGGATGATGTGATGTACTATGCAATAAAGGCAAGGGATGGAATACTGCAGATTTTTTATGAAGGACGGTGGTGGTATGAGCCGGTTATTACAGATGATGTATGCGGGATTCTGCAATATGATAACAGATATAATCGTGAAACAGTTGAATATATTACGATAACCGTTAATGGAAGCAAGGAAAGCAACGGAGCGTTTTATTGGAATGACGAGAATAAGAATGGAGTTATGGACGAAGAAGATTGGTTTGTAGAATGGAACAACTACGATGAAATAGATATGGAGCAGTATGTCCGGTACAGGGAGGAGCAGATTGCGAAACAGGCAGGAAATGAGTTGGAATGGACAGAGAAACGGTTAAAGGATTTTGCGACGTGGCAGGAGGCATATATCGACTTTATGAATAAACCGAAGAGTATAATATGGCTGCATGGTGATGATTGGGAAAAATATTCATTAATTTATGTGAATGATGATGATATTCCGGAATTCTATATTGATACAGGGTACCCTATTTCCGGAGAATTTGTAATTTCCTTTTATGATGGAAGAGTAAGAGCTTTGAATCGTACGAGGGGCGGAATAGAGTATATTGAATATGGAGGGCTGCTCGATAGTGGCTTGGGGAATATGGGATTTTATCCCTGTAATGTTTATCTGCTGGAAAAAGGAGAGTTTTCAGAAATTGGAACAGGGTGGATTAGTGAGAACTATGATGCTGAAAAAGAATATTTGGATTATGATCATTTTTGGGAAGGCAGTCTGATGACAAGGGAAGAGTATGAGGATTGTCTTAATAAACTGATTGATACGTCCAAATGTATCTATCCGGAGGAGTTGCATACAAAAGATGAGATTTTGGAAATTTTAGCGAGGTGAGCAGAATGGCGCTTACGGTGAATATTTTTTCCAATGGAAGATGGGGAAACGGTGCTTTTAATTGACAGTGGGAAAGACCAACATGCAATTGATTTACACATGAAAGTTGAGCGGTATGTATCCGATGAAATCGGTGTTCCCGAAACGGATAGGGCATTTATAAAGGCATAAAGGGATTCCGGACACGGTCAGCATTCATTAGGTTCGGATTTTAAATCGAAAGGAATATTGTGTTTTGTTAACAAAGACTGTAAGTAAGCAATCTGGGAAGATAAATCATCAACCTGTGAGAATAAATTATTATTCTGGGAAGTCAACTGCTCAATCTGTGGCAGATAATATTCATCCGACTCCTTTTTTGCGCGTTCAATAATTTCCTCGGAACTTGTACCGAATAAATTTAAAAGTCCTTCACAAATCAGCATAGCCTGTTCTCCTTTCGTTCTGCTGTTGGCAGTGGTTATCTGATGCATATAGTTGGTATAAATTTCCTGTTCCGGATGCAGTTTATAATCGTCGGCAAGACGGTTGGCAAGAGCGGTATCCTGCAGATTGTCAGTGAGACAGTGCAGATATAAATTATCTTCGGGAGAGAGTTCTTTTGTAACGATAATTTGTATATGAAAAGTCTCTTTATTGATATAATACACGCCATCGGAGATTTTTGCAACAGGTATTTGTCTTTCCTCTCGGAGATGCTTCATAAGTTTCCGAGGATAATGACAGCTTAAAAGCGTCAGACTGACATCAAGACCGGAATATTGTGTCTTGTGGGTGGTACGTTCTGATTTACCCATCTGCGCAATCAAAAGTCCTGCGTATCCTATGGTTTTATAATAGGAATCAATGCTGATGGAGGAGCCGACGCCCTTAATTTCAAGCAGATTGAACGTTCTGAAAATGCGTGCGATATTTTTAGAAATCATTTCATCGGTCAGTTTTTTGATGACAAGTAAGTCAATCCGATAGCTGTTTTTGCCTAGCGGGTATTCGGATATGTATTCCAGAATATGAGAATAGTCTTTGAGTTCGATTTGGAAAGCGCAGGAAGCAGCTTCATGCCAGTCGACACGGCGTTTAGATGTAAGGGACATAGAATAGATACCTTTCGTAAGAGAAAGCCTTAGGTCGGCTTCATAGACATTAGAAATTGATAGTTAAAGATTAATTTATATAAATATTCAGATAAAGCATTTATACCATATACGGAGAATTGTTACAAATGTTTTTTGAAATATGGTATGTAGAAAAAATATAGCCCAATATTATAGTATATTTTTATTGCTTCAATATATAGAAGTGTTTTAAACTTATTATACAGTATAGGCACAAAATGTAGTATTGTGCATTTTTTAGCTGATTTATAGGGACGAGATTTTTCAGAAAGAATGATTGAACTGGTAATCGGAGGCGCTGCATCTTGAAAAGCATATTTAGGAACAAAAATTTTTCCCTTGTATTCTTTGGGGCTTTGGTAACGAATATAGGCTCTTTGTTTTATAACTTTACCGTGAGTTTTTATATATTGGAAATTACGGATAATAATGCGGCGATGCAGGGCGCATATCTTGCAACAGGCAGTATCGTGTATCTTATCACTTCGCTTTTTGGGGGTGTGATAAGCGATAATTGCAATAAGGCAAAAATCATGTTTGTCTGTGACTATATAAAGGGGACGCTTGTCCTTATCGCAACGCTTGGATTGTTTCTTACACGGCAAAATGTAAACGCCGGACTTGTTATTTTATTTGCTATGGGGATATGCGGTAATATGATAGCCGGCATTTTCAGCCCTGCGTCCGGTTCACTTTTACCGAATATTGTGGAAAAAGAAGAACTGCAAAAAGCACAGTCTTATTTTAGCGCGATGAACAGCATACAGGGAATAGCGGGAGTTCTGCTTGCCGGGATATTGTATGCTCTTTTGCCGGCATATATGTTATTCACCATTACGGGCGTCTGCTATCTGCTATCCGGTGTGTCGGAAATGTTTATAAAATATTGTTACATCAAGAGCGAACAGCCATTGACTCTGAAAAGAACCTTCCTTAATATGAAAGAAGGCTTTGTGTATCTTTACGGGCGCAAAAGTCTGTTTATGGTACTGCTTATGTTTACTCTGTTGAATTTTTTTGTGACGCCGATAAACGGAAATATTGTTCCGTATTTTGTAAAAACAGACTTGCGAAATGCGCAGGGCTATTTGTTTGATAATATAGTAACACCGGAGATGTGGTTATCCATATTCAGTATTTGCGGCGGAACCGCTTCGACAGTGACGGCAATTGTAATAAGTAAAAAGGCACAGAAAGAAAAATGCGGCAAAACCTTGAAAAAGTGGCTGACGCTGCTTTGCGGCATGGTGATTTTAATAGCTGTATCATATTTTGTTTTCGTTCGGAAAGGCGTTTCCTTAAACGGATTTATCCTATCGTTTTGTATTTTTTCAGCGCTGCTTTCAATGATATGCTGCGAGGTGAATATTCCTGCGCATACGGCGGTGCTTCTTACGGTAGACAAAGATAATCTCGGCAAGGTGATGAGTATTATCGGTGTAGCAGTGCAGGGGTTCATTCCGTTAGCTTCTTTGCTTTCGGGCATGATTCTGAACTGTTATGGAATTGCATGGCTGTTTGCGTTTTGCGCTGCAGGTTTTGTACTGACGGATGCGATTGTTGTGGCAAGCAGGCATATGAATGAGATATAGCCGGGGAGAAAAAGGAGAAATAATCATGAAAACCAAAAGTAAACTGTGGAAACCGTTAGTAGTGATATTTGTCATGATACTGTTTTTCATTTTTACCGCATGGAAAGACCCGTTGCTTTTATGGGTGAAAGAGTTGAATTCTTCAGTCATCCTGCGTATGGAGACTTTGAATCTGCCGGAAGACTATGAAACAGTATATCCTACGAAAGCACATATATCAGATGTGTACTGGCCGCATGTCAAAGCGGAAAAAGTCATTAAGTGCGATATGGATTATAAGGCGGCAAAAGAATATATAGAAACACACAATTCAGAGAAATCGTTAGAACATATTGATATTCACCCATATGGAGGAATGTCGGATATTGCCATTTATGATTCGGAGTTTGACAAAGAGTTTTGGGAGCAGCCGGATAGGGATAACTATATTACAATAAGCTATTTTAGAAAAATTTTGGATTAGGGGGGGATGGAAGAAATTGAAATAAAGTGTTTGGCGGATAATGTGGTATATGGTAAGATGAAAATATAGGGATAATCGCGCTGCTACATAATTGACGAAATATTGTCTATATGTTGGATGATTGGATATAATGCTATCAAAGGAGATGGTGTGATGTTAACAGATAAGGCGGGAATGGATAAGACTATAAGTGAATATATCGGAAAAATAAAGGAAATATTGAAAGATGATTTTGAAAGAGCAGTTGTCTATGGTTCATATGCTCGTGGAGAGTATAATATGGAGTCCGATGTGGAGATTTCGATATTTCCCTCAAGAAAGGCGGAAAAAATA
>CAMWMM010000111.1 GCA_947175285.1 uncultured Lachnospiraceae bacterium | reverse complement strand
AATTCACGCTGTGTCAAGCCCCGGAACGTGCGTATTCTCTTTATCCGTTCTCCTAATACCATAGTCATGTGTCCTTTCTGTAAATTAGAGTGTTTGTTTTGAAATTATCATGTTACATCTGCTCCACAACTCGTCTTTATAGGAAAATACATCTTTGTCAATATTTCTTTGAACAAAGCCAGTTTTTTCATAACATTGTTTCGCTGATGCGTTTTCATTGAAAACATTTAGCTGAACTGCTTTTGCGCCGGTTATCTGAAAAGCATATTGCAGAGCCAGATTCAGCATTTCTTTTCCGTAACCTTTTCCACGTTTTGTTTTATCAATGATAACAAATTTAAGAAAGCCGATATTGTCTGCTGTATTGACAGAATAACAAAAGAAGCCCACTGCCTGTCCGTTGTTTTCAGTTGCGACATAAGCACTGTCCGTCCAGTCCATTGCATTTTTCTCTAATAAATCATGTAAAGATTTTGGTGCCATGGGGTATGGCAAAAGATTTGCACACCAAAAGGCGTGAGTTCTTTCGTTATCAATCCATTTTGATACATATTCGTAATCTTTGTTTGGTATATATGGTCGGATTCTCATAAATGGAACGTCCTTTCTATGATTATAGGTAGTACACCATAATGCATTCTTCCTCGTTTTCCCTTACGATCTCAAAACCAACCTTTAGATACATCTTTGCCGCATAATTGGCTTTCTGAACAGAAAGAGAAACTCGGCTATACCTATGTGATTTCAGCAGGGTAAGGATTTCTTTCATCATAGCTGTTCCAATGCCAAAGCCTCGATATTCTTTATATAGTGAGATTGCCAAAGAGGGTGTTTCATCGTCTATATGTCCGTAATCATTCATGATGCGAACCCAAACAGCACCGATAATTTTACCGTCAACCTCTGCCACTAATCCTTTATCATCTTTTGATTCCCCGAAATGTTCTACATAAACCTGCAATTCGGGATATGTGATAATAGTTTTAGGTGGAGGCTTGACGCCCTCTGGAATAAAGATTGCTTCATATAGAAAATTATCCAGTAACGGATATTCCTGTTTTTGTATTTCTCGTATCGTATAGTCCATAGCTGACCTCTCGATTCAGTATTCTTCGTATATTCTAGCATAATTCAAATAATACAGCAACATAAACTTATCAGAAATGCTAAATTTAATAAAAAAGATAAGTTTAACAAATATGTTATTGACAATAATAGAAATGGTAAGTATAATACAAATACGATATTTAACAAAAACGCTAAACAAAAGGAGGATATTGAATGAAGAATGAACTATTTGTAACTGCCGGGGAGGTAGCGCAGGAGTTGGGTGTATCCAAACCATTTGCTTACAAATTAGTACGACAGATGAATGAGGAGCTGGAAGAAAAAGGGTTTATCACAATCGCCGGACGTGTCAGCAGAAAATACTATGAAGAAAAATTCTATGGTATGGCGCAGGCAGCGAACTAAGGAGGGATATTATGGCGGCATATAAAGATGAACAGCGTGGAACGTGGTATGTATCGTTCCATTATTACGACTGGACGAGTAAAAATTGCCGGAAAGTCAAAAGAGGGTTCAAGACCAAAAGAGAAGCGACAGAGTGGGAACATCATTTCCGTATGAAAGAAGCTGCTGACTTGGATATGACTTTTGGAGAATTTGTGCAGGCATACACAAGGGATATGAAGCCGAAGCTGAAACACAATACTTGGCTGACAAAGGAGCATATCCTGCGCACGAAATTATTACTGTATTTTGAAAACAAGAAAATGTGTGATATTCGTGCAAAAGATATTATCCAGTGGCAGAATGAGCAGATTTCCTATCGTGATGAAAAGGGAAAGCCTTATGCTCCGACTTATCTGAAAACTCTGCAATCGGAGTTGAGCGCATTGTTTAATCATGCAGTGCGATTCTACGAATTAAAGAGTAATCCTGTTGTCAAAGCCGGACCGCTTGGGAAAGGGAAAGCGGAGGAAATGCTTTTCTGGACGAAAGAGGAATATCTGAAATTTATTGAAGCGGTAAAAGACAAGCCATATTCGTATCATGCGTTTCAGATTTTATATTGGTGTGGGTTGCGTGTTGGCGAATTATTAGCCCTCACGCCGCAGGACATTGATTTTGATAACAAGGTCATTCGGATAACAAAATCATATCAGCGGTTGGAGGGGAAAGATGTGATTACAGACCCGAAAACACCGAAAAGCAAGCGAAATGTGAGTATGCCAGATTTCTTGTGTGAGGAATTAAAGGATTATATCGGCAGATTATATGGGCTTCTTCCGACAGACAGGATTTTTCATCTGACAAAAAGTTTTCTGCACCATGAAATGACAAGGGGAGCAGGAAAAGCAGGAGTAAAACGCATTAGAATCCACGATTTGCGGCATTCACACGTTTCCCTGCTTATCAGTATGGGATTTTCGGCGGTATCAATCGGGAACAGAGTAGGGCATGAAAGTGTTGATATTACGTTTCGGTATGCCCATATGTTCCCAACAGAACAGACACAAATGGCAGAGTTGTTGAATGCAGAGTTTAAGGAGGGTACAGAAGAATGAGCGGAACACACAAATATCCAACAATCAGCTTTCGTATTTCTCCCAGAGAGAGGGAAGAAATTGAAGCGAAGATTTTTGTAAGCGGTATGAAGAAGAAAGATTATTTTGTCCGTTCCTGCATTTATAATCATGTATGCGTGGTAGGGAAGAAAGAAACAGTATATCAGATTGTGGAAAAGTTACAGGAACTGCAGAACCGCATGGAAGAACTGGCAGGACAGATAAAAAATGAAAAGTCGGATGTTACTACCGAAGAAATCAGAGAATTACAGACTTCTTATGAGGATATGTTGAAAGCAATTCTTTGGATGTTGGACGGAGCAAAATATTTGTGGCAGGGCAACGTCAACGGAGAAGAAAAAAGCCCCGACAGTGGCAACTGTTAGGGCTGTGATAACTGGAAAACCTCTGTTATCAACAATCACAATATCAGTATAGCAGAGGTTTCTTCCAGTGGCAACGATTTTCAGAAATGGAGGACAGGGCATTATGGAAGAAGCAAAAATTGAATTACAGTTGATTAAATTATCAGAGATACAGTCGCAGGAAGTGTCTTGGTTGTGGTTTCCGTTTATTCCTTATGGCAAGCTGACAATCATTCAAGGCGATCCGGGGGACGGAAAAACAACCTTTATACTGAATATAGCAGCGAAACTGTCTAAGGGAGAGGGCATAGACGGTGGAATGAACCTTACAGAACCTTTGAATGTAATCTATCAGAGTGCGGAGGACGGGCTTGCCGATACGGTAAAGCCCCGGTTAGAGCAGGCGGGGGCAGACTGTGAGAAAATCTCGGTCATTGATGAAAAGGTAAAATCTCTTTCCATGATAGATGAACGATTGGAGCAGGCTGTAATAAAGACAGGCGCAAGGCTGTTGATTTTAGACCCGATACAAGCCTATTTGGGCGGCGGTATGGATATGAACCGGGCAAACGAAGCAAGGGATATGACAAAGCGGCTGGCGGCACTGGCAGAGAAATATCAGTGTGCTATTATTCTTGTCGGGCATATGAACAAGGCGGCAGGAAATAAGGCGGCATACCGAGGAATGGGTTCGATTGATTTCTTTGCAGTCGCAAGAAGCGTTCTCTTGGTCGGCAGAGTTGAGGGAGAAGAAAATACAAGGGCTGTAGTGCAGATAAAAAATAACCTTGCGGCGTTTGGACACCCGAAAGCATTTGCGTTATCAGAGGACGGTTTTCACTGGCTTGGAGATTATGAGATAACAGCAGATGAAGTGTTAGGCGGTATCGCTCCAAAAGCAAATAAGATGGAACAGGCAAAGAGGTTACTCCGGGAACTGGCAGAAACAAACAATGCCATGCAGAGCAATGAGATATTTAATCTTGCGGAGGAACAGGGCATATCAAAGCGGACACTGGAAAATGCAAAGAAGGAATTAGGAATCCGGGCGAAGCGGATAAACAATACATGGTATTGGGAACTGGATAAAATCAGACAGTGACGGACGAAGAAAGGCAACACCGCAACAATGCAGGGTATTAGAATTTTGCAGTCTTGGAATGCGTTCTTGAAGATTGCAAGGTTGCAAAGATTATAGAGATTGCATTGTTGCGGTGTTGGGAAGAAAGCCGGAAAGCAGTGGCAATAAGGCGGCGTAAAGCCGCCCCGTCCGTAAGGGCGGAAAAGCCCCCGGCAGGGCGCAAAGGCACTTTTGATAAAGCGGAGCGTGTCGAAAGTGCTTTTGCGTTACTTTCGCAGAAAGTAACAAAGGCTATGCGCCGTGTCCGGCACTAATTACCCGGTAAGGGAGAAAGGGAAATTTATTGAAGCGGACAATCAGCGTTATGACAGGGAAAGGCTCTGTCAACCATAACAGCAGAAAATTCCATGCAAAGAACACTGATCCGGAGCGGAGCAGTCTGAATGTGGAATACTGTAACGAAAATATCAAAGATGTTTACCATGAATTATTTGATGAAGCGCTCGCTCGGTATAATGAGAAGCAGACCAGAAGTGACCGCCGGATTGATGATTATTATGAGAAAATCTGTTCCGGGAAACAGGAGAAGCCATTCCATGAGATTATTTTGCAGATAGGCAACAAGGACGATATGGGGGCAAAGACAGAAGACGGACAGCTTGCGGCGAAAATTCTTGACGAATATATGCAGGACTTTCAACGGCGCAATCCTACGTTGAGGGTGTTTTCGGCGCATCTCCACATGGACGAAGCCACACCGCACCTGCATATAGATTTCATACCCTATACGACTGGAAGCAAGAGGGGGCTTGAAACGAGGGTGTCATTAAAAAAGGCACTGGCTGAACTCGGTTTTAAGGGCGGCACAAGGAGCGAAACAGAACGCAACCAGTGGGCGGCGGCAGAAAAAGAACAGCTTTCAGCTATCATGCTGCGGCATGGCATTGAGTGGGAGAAAAAAGGAACGCATGAGAAGCACCTGTCTGTTTTGGATTTCGAGAAAAAAGAACGGGAAAAAGAGGTCGCAGAACTGGAACAGGAGATTTCCGGCAGTAAAGAGGAATTATCCGATATTCTTCATCAGCAGACAGTGGCAGAGCAGGAAACGGAGCAGATACGGAGAGAGGGTGAAGCAATCCGGCAGGAAGTGTCTGAACTTTCCGCTACAAATCATCTGTTGAAAGAGCAGACGGAAACGCTGACAGAGAATAAAGAAAAACTGTTATCCGAAAATGAGAAACTGGAGAAACAGCAGGAAAAGTTACAACAGGAACTTAATAAAATGGTACAGTCTAAGGAAGTTATGGAGCGCAATATACATGCCTATGATGAAGATGTGAAATGGCAGTTGGCAGAGCCGGGGGCATTGATGAGCGCAAAGGCATACCGGGATAAAAAGGCTTTGCCGCTTGTGGAGAAACTGAAAGAGATTGTAAAAAATTTGACTATCAAATGCGTACAGCTTACGGAACAGGGAAAGAAGCTGACCGCCAAAGTAGACGGACAAAAGATACAGATTAGCCGCCTGACGGATAAGGTCATGGAACAGAGCGACACCATAGACCAATTGCAGAATAAAGCGGCAGATTTGGGGCGCTTGGAGCGTCATTTAGGCAAAGAACAGGTGCAGTCGATAGTGGAACGGTCAAAGGCATTAGAACAGGCAGAAAGGGCAAGCAAACGCTCGAAACGTGCCTTTGAAATGAGCCGATAGGAAAGGGGATTGATAGGATATGACAGATATGGAAAAGAAAGTCATGGTGCGGTTGTGTGCTAAGATTGTAGCAGAAACAGACCTTTACGAAACGGATAAGGAAGTGCAAAATCTGATAGACTGGGTGTGTCTTTCGGAGCAGATAAAGGAAAACAATAATACAATCCGTAATCTGACCAGGGAATATAAAAAGATAGAGCCGGATTGTCGGGAAGGAGTGAGGGCGCAGTTGGAGCGCATGAAAGAACTTTGTAAAGAGCGAAATAGTCTTTACGAGAAGCAAAATGACTTGAAAGGGCAGAAATGGAAGATTGAAAAATCGTTGGAACGATAAGAAATGTGGGGTGTGGCGGTTGTCATGCCCTGTATTTTATGGTGGAAGATACAAAGAGAAAGTGCTATAATCGAAAGCGTGATTTAAGATATGAGAGAGGAAATGACATGGAAATAAATATTACGGATAATTTTACGTTGTTATTTGATAAAAATAATAATGTGGCATACAAAGCATTACAGACGTTACAAAAAGTATGTGAGGAATCGGACAAGGTATATTGTTATATGGATAAGTTAGCGGATATGATTGGCAGCGATAATTCCTAAATTCGTACAAGAGGGCTTACGTTGATTGCCTACAATGCTAAATGGGACAAAGATAATAAAATTGATGAAATCATAGACGAGTATTTGAAGCATATAAAAGATATTAAGCCAATAACAGCAAGGCAGTGTATAAAATTACTGCCTATAATAGCAAAAAATAAGCCGGAATTAAAAGGAGATATTGTTTCGGCACTACAAAAAGCGGATATATCTATTTATGCAGACGGTATGCAACCATTGGTTTATAGGGATATTCAAAATTCTTTGGTAGAGATAGAGAAACTATGAGTTTATGGAGATTTTAAGGAGTGTGGCGTAATGGATAACTGGTTTACAATAGATAAAATTGACGAAAATACATATATTATCAGTGAATACCGCCATTGGGAGGAAACACATTGTTATCTGCTGAATGGAAATATCCGAAGTCTGCTTATTGATACGGGGCTTGGCATTTCCAATATCTATGAGGAAGTGCTGAAGCTTACCGATAAGCCAATTACGGCAGTAGCAACGCATATTCACTGGGATCATATTGGAGGGCATAAGTATTTTACGGATTTTTGTGCCCACGCTGATGAATTGGATTGGCTGAATGGTAAATTTCCTTTATCAATCGAAACGATAAGAGAGATGGTGGCAGACCGCTGTGATTTACCCGAAGACTTTTGTGTGAATGATTATGAACTTTTTCAAGGTATGCCAACAAAAGTGCTGACAGACCATGACATCATTGACATTGGCGGCAGAAAAATTGAAGCGCTGCATACTCCCGGACATTCTCCGGGGCATTTATGTTTTTGGGAAAAAGACAGGGGATATTTATTTACTGGCGATTTGGTTTATAAGGATATTCTGTTTGCTTATTATCCGTCTACTGACCCGGAAGGATACCTTGATTCTTTGGAAGAAGTTGCGGCATTGCCTGTGAAAAAAGTGTTTCCAGCACATCATTCACTGGATATAAAGCCGGAAATCTTAATTCGTATGCGAGAAGCATTTAGAAATCTTAAGGCAGACGGAAAACTTCATCATGGCAGTGGAACCTTTGATTATGGCGATTGGGGAGTATGGTTATAGGAAGTAAGCTGTGGCAAAGCTAATGTTTCTTTTGGCGATGATTGACACGTGGTGCTAGCACCATGTAAATTAGGACAGATAAGAAAAATGATGATATGGCAATTTGCAGTTACAGGCGGATTGCCATATTTTTGTGGAAAAATGGGCGATTATATGGTAATATATAGGGGCAAAGATAAAAACACAACACAAGGTAATCTTGCAGAACTGGTAGGTAGTCCAGTTGCACCGATTTGGTGTAAGTAGCCCTCCCTCCTTAGGGTCGTCCGTTCTTTGTTCATTACAATCATTTTAAGGAGGATTTGTCATGGACAAAGTATCGGGAAAGTTGACAGTATTTTTTGAAGAACCCTTTTGGGTGGGAGTGTTTGAACGTGTATCAGAGGGAAAGCTATCTGTATGTAAGGTTACGTTTGGGGCAGAACCAAAGGACTATGAGGTTTATGATTTCGTTCTGAAAAATTACTATCGGTTACGATTTAGTCCGGCTGTAGAAACTGATGTAAAAGAAGCTGGTCGCAATCCTAAACGGGTACAGCGAGAAGTGAAAAAACAGGTACAGAATACCGGAATAGGAACAAAATCGCAACAGGCTTTGAAATTACAGCAGGAGCAGTTGAAAACTGAACGTAAGATTGTGAGCCGGAAACAACGGGAAGCAGAAAAACAGCGGCAGTTTGAATTGAAACAGCAGAAAAGGAAAGAAAAGCATAGGGGGAGATAACTCTTTCTCTATGCTTTGTATACAAGAATTAAAAGATGAAATTATTATCTAAATTTTATATTTGCATAGATTAATACAATTTTAGTAATGTGAAAAAAGCCGTAACTTTTTCGGTTATACTATGTCATCAAGAATAAGATTAGTCAAAGCAGAATAGAGGAAATATTATGGTTAAGGGATATATCTTTTTTAGAAAAGGAAAGATTCCATTTGTAATGGAAAACTATCGCATGGAGTTGTTTACAGATGATGAGATTTTAACGGATTTTACAAAAGAATATAACTTCAAAGAGGACTATATTCTCGAAGGAGAATATTTTGCTAATGACTTTCAAGGACAGAAATCTACATTTTTAGTCGAACGCTCTATGGGAAGCGTATGTTATCTGCGCTGCTATATGATTAGCATGCTTACGGTGCAAGACGGGTACGATACCATAGGCTTGCAATCTTTTTTCTTGATGATATTTTTCGATATAAGTATAATTACATAGATATGGTAAGAGCAGGCATAAATTTAGCTGTGGAACCTAAGGATATTTATAAAATTCCTTTTTCTATGGATAATAGTCAGTATGAATTGTCTTTTCGCATAGGGAACAATAACAGGCTTGGACTGTTGGAAGACTTTGATAAAAAAGGAGAATTATTGATTCCGCTTTATACCAATGAAATTCAAGAGTGTTACAATATTTCGATGATTTTTTATCGACTTGCAATGTTTATGACATCTGAAGCAGAGGTGCCATTTAAACAAATTACATTATATAAAAATGGAGAAAAAGTCGGTTGGTTTTACTGCTCGCTTGTTTCGGAAGATGCTATTTCGGTGCATGATATATCCTATTGCGAGTTTGATGTTTTGAAGTATATACCCAAGATATTAAATAATATAGCATTAGATTCTGGAAATAAAATTACGAGAAGTATACCATTAGGGCATTTAGGAAATGCAGATACATTATTTTCTCCTCAACGATTTATGGAACAAATTATGGCATTTGAGTATTTATTTGATAAACTTGAACATCAAAAAGCGAAAAATTCTCGATTTTCATTAAAGGAAGAGTTGAGCTATAGTTTTAACTTGTTTCCCGAATTATTAAAAAATGAGAGATTATCGGTTGAGGATATCAGCGATAAAATAAAAGAAATTAGACGTACTATTGCGCATGGGTATATGTATTATTATGATTTCAAAAATAATATAGAAGCAAAGCATCTAATGCTTTTGCTAGACAGGCTAATAAGAAATATGAGTCTCTTTTGGATTGGTTTTTCGATAGAAGATATTTCTGATTACGGAATCATATAAAGAAAAAAGCAAAATATGTGTTATTATCTATAATTACATGGTGCTAGCACCATGTAGATATGGCAGTTAAGGAGAAAAGTTGTGATACCCGTATGATACCTGTTTGCTCTGAAACTGTGAATAAGGCGTAAAATATGGATAATATGGCTATCAAAATCCTTAAAAAGCAATCAAATATTTAATAATTATGTTATAGTTGCAGGGAGTTCGAATAGTTGGAGCTGTTCATGCAAAACAAATTTTTGCTCAATGCAGATTTTAATTTTTGCTGGAACCATAACCAAAAACAAAGTATATTTTCAAAACCAGAACCTTGGGGAATCCGTTCCTCAGGGTTCTTTTCTTCTCCAAAATCCTGCTGACGTTAAAAACACATCTCCATCCCCACTAAAAATCTCACAATAACACATCAAGGTACAGAGCATCTTCTGCATTGAAAACAGCGGATTTTGCTCTGTCCACCCGATAAGAAAAGATAAAAAGAAAGTGGGTTTCTCCAAAATCCTGCTGCCAGTGTAAGAAAACCCTAGCTCAGCTGCCAGTATAAGGAAAATTCTAGTCCTGCTGCCGTTAAAACCATAATCCGGCTCTCCCACAGCCCCTGTCCATAATTCAGTTCTGCTGCCAGTTAAAAGTTTTTCTAAACAGCATATCTATATCTTGCCATCCTCTTTATCCCTTTGTAAGAATCCCTTAAAACAGCGAATTTTAAGGATTTCCGCCATGCCGTTGCTCTGGAAACGTAAAGAGAAGTCATCTCTTGTTTTTCTCGTATTCCTCGCTCGGATATATCCTTTTTTGTATCTTTTTAACATATTTTTCTTTTATTGGTAGCAGGGGTATACAGACACGCAGTCAGCTTTATTGCAGGAGTGGAATAGGATTTCTTTTGTTTTTTATTAGCTTTTGTATCCCTCGTTATAGGGATTTTATGCTATCTCATGGTAGCAGGATTAGTGGGTGCTCTGCTGCCGTAAGGGAGAGTATCAGCTCGGGTGGGAGAGGTCTTTTGCTTATGTATTGGACAAGGGATAACTGTAAGGTGGTGCTGTATATCTGCCATACACGGCAGCAGTACATATATGGTGCTGTTTGATGTTATATGATGGCATGATGTAGCATTATTCCTGTGATCGCAGGAAAAGGCGTGTACAGAGAGTTATAGGGAAGATGGTGAATCTCTTAGCAGATGCCTGTAATTATGCTTATAGAGGGATGTGCGCGATTGTAGAGCCTGTATATGGTGTCTGAGAGTATTGAAGGGAATAATTGCATTCTTTTTTTGTTTTTTATTCTCTTTTATCCTTGATATGAGGGATTCTAGGCTGTTTCATGGCAGCAGGATTGGTGGGTGCTCTGCTGCCGGATAGGAGTGTATCAGGTTGGATGGGAGGTCTTTTGCTTATGCATTGGAAGAGGGATATCTGTAGGGTGGTGCTGTATATCTGCTATATATGGTAGCAGTACATATATGATGCGATATATAGGACAGTGCGGAACTGCTCCTGTAATTGTGGGAAAAGGCGTGTACAGAGAATATATCGGAAAGATGGTATCTTTATTAGCAAATCTCGTAATTGTGTCTACAGAGCAAGTGTGAATCCATAACCTGAATTTTGGGCGCACTATCCCCTTGGTGGAAAAATT